>SPCN01000413.1 GCA_004525465.1 Chrysiogenales bacterium
CAGGCTGACCAGGATGGCCAGGGACGGGATGATGTTCAAAATACCAGCCACCCAGGACGCGGTATAGGAAAAAACCACGATCTTTACCGCATCAGTAATGTTCTTGGTGCAGCCGAACGTGGGCGCCAGGGTGTCGATAATAAAAGCAAGCAGGAAAATTCCGCCCAGCGAAAGTATGTATGTCAGGATCGCCCAAATCAGGGCAGTGCTGAAGGGCATGCGGAAAGTGCCGAAACCAAAGGAAACACCGATCACTACATAGCCGATAAAACCGGCAACAGCCGGGATGGCGGCCAGGATCATGGCATACTTGGTGAACATATCGGCAATGGTCAGGTTCTCACCTTTGATCACTTCCCATTCCTTGGCCGGTGTAAGCAGAATGTTTTTTGCTCTTTCAACCAAATTCATCTTTTCCTCCTGTGGGTATTATAAAATTATAGATACTCCAAAATAATGAAAAAGTCAATTAAAAACCATTTTGACCAGTGCCAGCAGGCGGGCAAAAAGGTTCTCGTGCCGGAACACGTCCCAGCCGCCGTCGAGGAAGAAAATGACCGTGCGCACCACCTGGAAAACGACCAAGCCGGCGAAAACCAGGTACACATCGCGCCGCTTCTTCAGGGGGTTGCCGATAACGGTCCTGCCGGTAGCCAGCTCGAAAATCAGCATGATGCCCAGGGCCAGAACCAGAAAAAAAACCAAAGGCGCGAAGGGATGGAAGTGCACGGCCTCGGCCCAATGGCCTCGCTCCAGGTGGGCCAAGGCGCGGGTCAGGCCGCAGGAAGGGCAGGGAATGGCGGTCACGGCCCGCAGCGGACACAGGACTTGGGAGCCAGGTTTAGTCACCCAATCGAAGGCCAACAGGGGCAGTAGCAGCACCCCAGCCAGCAGGGCCAGGGCCAGCAGCCGCGGCCAGTAAAAGCTGTGCCGGCTCTCAGCTATAAAGTTTGTTAATTTCACCCTGGACGATCATGGCCGAGACCATGGGGGCGAAAAAACCGAGGACGATCAGCAGCACCGACTGGTCCTGCAACGTGGGGTTGCCGACCTTGCGGCCGATCACCTCCAGGTTCTGGCCGACCAGGTAATAAAAATAAAGGTTGACCGGGAAGCAGCAGCCGGAAAAAATGGCGACAGGCGGGGTAATCACTTCTTTTTCCACCACGGCATTGACCACCTCGGCCATCTTGATGTTCCAATAGATAAGGTATAATCCGCAAGTGACAAAACCCAAAAGCAGGACAATAAAAGGATCGTTCTTGAAATAGGGAATGCGCCGGGCATCCTGGGTCACTTCGCTCATGGCCACCTCCATTTGTTCACGGCCACTATAAAAGAAATCAATCCAAAATGCAAACCAAGTGATTGGTGATTGGTGAATGGCAAGAAAAGAGTAGTTGAAATGTTGAACCGTTGAAAAGTTGAAACGAAAAAGCAATTCTCCGAGATCTTGCCATGGCCGTTCTCATTGCAACGCTTCAACATTGCAACACTTCAACTTATTTTTTCTTCAACATCGAACCCCGATTTCTTTTCCTCCTCATCACTTGTCCCGCCTCACGCATCACCTTAGTTCGTTCTGATCACTGATTTCGCTTGACGGAAAAGGGTTTAACGCATATAATACTTATAAAGGAGATCATCATGTTTGGAAGCCTAGGAATCTGGGAAATATTGCTGATAGTGGTCGTTGTGGCGCTGCTTTTCGGCGGCAAAAAACTTCCTGAACTGGGCAAAGGCCTGGGCCAGGGCATTAAAAATTTCAAGAACGCCGTCAAGGGAACGGACAAGGACGAAGAAACACCGAAGGATGAAAAGGGTAATTGAAGATCTGATCGAGCGGAGAAAAAACCGGCAGGATGCACTGAAAGCGAGCTTGAACGGGCTGGCTGAAGCCCTTGAAAAGCGCAGCCTCCTTAAAAATAACCGCCGGAAGATCCGCGAAGGTTTTGCCTGCTTTCAGGACGCACTGGAGGCCTACGTCAGCGCCCAGGACAAGGAATGGGATGCCTACGCCAACAACCACGCCACCACGGTTTTCAAGTCGTTGCAGTGGAAGATCGAAAAGTTGGAGGCTGAATACTCCAACCTCAAGACCCTGTTGATCCATTTCGCCCAGCTGGAAAACAAACTGGACCGCCTGCTTGAAACGCTTGATGGCCAAGCCGTCCCGACCCCCTTGGCGGCAACCATAACCGAACTGCAATCAATCAAGGAACAACTCTCTCCCCTGCAGTATGCCGATTTTGAAAAACGCTTCCGCGGCAGCAGCGAAGAAATCAGCGGTCGCTTGGGAAAATACTTGTCCTTGTTTTCCGGACGCCAGGAGATACTGGATATCGGTTGCGGCCGCGGC
>SPCN01000128.1 GCA_004525465.1 Chrysiogenales bacterium
GGCAGGTCTTCATATTCAATGGACGGCTCGTTGTTTTCCTCATCCTGACGGCGGAAACTCTCCAGGAGAATTTCTTCGATGGTGCGGCTCAAGGTCTCGTGCTCGGGGTGGTAGCTTTCCTCCATTTCGATGGTGATGTTTTTCCAGGCAAGTATGCGCATCGCGGCATCCAATCCATGTTCGCCTGCGAATTCGGCGTTTTTCATTTCTCCATTTTGGATGCTCAATATCCCGGTATTGCTGCTGTTCCTGACGATCAGCGTACAGGTTGTTTTTTCCATCCAAATGAGCTGCAGGAATGAAGCCAGGGTGATCCCTTCAATACGGCCTTTTTTTTTCGGCCCCAGTTTGTTCAAGATATGGTCGCGGAATTCGTCAAAGCCGATGGGTTTTTCCAGGTAATGGAGAATGCCCAGGTCCTTTACCTGTTTTTCGATCTGCGGGGATCCGAAGGCGGTCATGACAATGACCGGAACTTCCGGATATTGGTTATGAACATGGGTGATCAGGGTGATGCCGTCCATTTTCGGCATGCGCAGGTCTGTCACCAGCAAAGCGATCTCATTGTTTTGCAAGACCTGCAGCGCCTCCTCTCCATTGGTGGCGCTGAGAATTTTGAATTTGTTTTTCTTTTCGTAAGGTTTCAGGCCGTCGGCGATGCTCTTGATAAAAAGCTTTTCATCATCGACGATCAAAATATTCTTGATTGCTGCTTTTGTTTGTTTCACATTTTTCAGACTGCAATTACGCTGCCAAATTGTCCCAATGTCTGATCTCGCAGTAGGTAATGCAGATTGATTACTCGTGTTTTTTGAAGACCTGCCCAGGTCTCAGAAATAAAAAACCATTAGGGCCTTCTTCCTCTTTGACCTTGCTGAAAAACTCACAGGACATGCAGGTGAATTGCTTTTGTGCTGAAGTACCTTGCACTTTTCCACCGCAGAGTGTGCCGGATACGGCCCAGCAGATTCGGCCCCCCGCTTTTCCACCATTCAAGCCCTCACAGGATTCTTCGGTTGCGGCAGGACAAATCCCCATTTCGATTGCCTTGTCCCCGCCAGTTTCTCTTCCGCAATTTTTCATCTCCCAACAGTTCAGTTTTTTCATTTTTACCTCATCTTTGTTTATGTTCATCTGATTTTGTGTAGAATCAGTTTTCCTTTTTTTTGCAGTAGAACGCTTTTCATCGCGGACGTTGTGAACATTCTTGACTGCTGCTTTGGTTCGTTTCACATTTTATTGATGCAATAACAATGCCAAATCAAATGGAAACCAAATAGGCTGTAGATTGGGCTTTGCGGATTGCCGATGACCCGGCCTGTCAGTATTTGGCTGTCAGAAATTGAGAGGTTGTCAATAATTGACAGGTCGGGAGTAATCAGCTCTTGGGCGCTTTCTTTTTCAGGGTATTTAGCGAGATTCCCAAAGCTTTGGCTGTCCTGGTATAGTTTTGATGGAATTTCTTGATCGCCATGTCGATATGGCGGCGTTCCATTTCTGCCAGCGGCAGGATGGTTTCGGCAACGCTCAAGGGCTCCCCGTCCTTGTGTATTCCCGTTTGGCCGGGAAGCAGTGGCGAGACATGCAATTCGTTGCCTTCTCCGGCATGGATGACCGCCCTTTCGATCACATTGCGCAGTTCGCGCACGTTGCCCGGCCAGGGATAGAAAAGCATTTCTTTCAGGTCGGCATCGTTCACCATCATTTTCCGCTGCGGCGCCATTTCGGCCAGGAAGGCTTTTGTCAATCCGGGAATATCCTCTTTTCTGTCCCGCAGCGGCGGTAGTTGCAGGCGCAGGACGTTCAGGCGATAATATAAATCCTCCCTGAATTCCCTGTTCTTGATCTTGGCATCGAGCGCGGAATTGGTGGCAGCCATGATGCGGACCTGCACCGGGTGGGAGATGACACCGCCGACTCGTCGCACCTGCATGTCATCCAGAACGCCCAGCAGTTTGGCCTGCAAGTGGAAGCCCATTTCACCGATTTCATCCAATAAGATGGAGCCGTTTTCGGCGATTTCCAGCAATCCTTTCTTGACCGTATGGGCTCCGGAGAAGGCGCCTTTTTCATAGCCGAAAAGTTCACTTTCGATCAGGTTCTCCGGCAATGCCGCGCAATTGATGACCATGAAGGGTCCGCGGCGGTTGCCGCGCATGTGAATGAGCTTGGCGATCCGGCTTTTGCCGCTGCCGGTTTCACCGGTGATCAAGACCGGCGCTTCGCTTTTGGCGGCGGTCTCGATCAATTTGCTGATGGAGGCCATGCTGCCTTTTTCTCCCACCAGGGCAGAGGAGCCGGCTTCCTTGTCGTGCTGGTAATGGAGGCTCGCCTCGGCCTTTTCCAATTCGCTGACCCGCAGGCATTTGTCGATGGCCAGTTTCAACTCCTTCAATTCGAAGGGTTTGGTTAAATAGGAGAAGGCGCCGCTTTCGATGGCTTTCAAGGCGTTCTTGAAGCTGGGGAAGGCCGTGATGAAAATGATTTTGGCGTTTTCGGAAAAATTGATGATCCGGGGACAAAGGTCATATCCCTCGCCATCAGGCAGCTTTTGGTCCAACAGGACGATGTCGATATGGTTCTGGGAACAAAGCGCCAAACCCTCCCGGCCCGTATGGGCCGTCAGGACTTTGAGTGCGGCACCGGAAAGGAATTCACTGGCCATTTCGCAGAGCAGACGGTCGTCATCGATGATCAAGACGGTAGGCTTTGCGGTTTCAGTGTTCATGAGTGGATGCCAGGGGCAGGCTGATCAGCACTTCGGTGCCTTGATGATGCCGGCTGTTGATTTCCACGGTGCCGTTCATCTGGGCCAGCAACTTCTTGACGATAGCCAGTCCCAGCCCGATGCCGCGGGGCTTGCTGCTGGAAAACGGCATAAAAAGCTCTTTTTTTTTCTCATCGGCGATGCCGCAGCCGTTGTCGCGGATGGCGATCGTGGCTTCGCGGGCGGTTTGTCCGACTTCAATGGTGATAATCGGGTCGGCCCTTCCTTCCAGGGCATCGATGGCGTTGCTGAGGATGTTGAGCAGCGACTGCTGCAGCGCCCGCGGATCGCTCTGACACCATAATGGTTGTTCCGGATAGAGGAAATTGAGGGCGATGCCTTTGCTCTCGATTTCATTTTTCAGGAGTTGCAGGAGATTGTCCAGCAGTGGCTGGATAGAAGTGGCTTTGCCGGTGAGGTGCTCGAACATGTTGAAGGACTTTATGGCTTGCAGCAGTTCTTCCAAACGGCTGAACTCGGCATGAAGATTCCCGAGGTATTCCAATTTGGTTTTGGTATCGTATTCCTTGAAATTGTTGATCAGGACTTCCAGTGTCATCTTGATGGAATTTATCGGGTTGCCCATTTCATGGGCCAGGCTGAAAAATGTGTAATCGATGGTGGACATCACGTTCGTGGTCGCGATGATTTGTTCCTGCCGGTCTTTTTCGGAAATCTCGTTGGCCAGCAGCAGCCAGAAGCCCGGGGTGGGAGAATAGACCGTGAAGCCGATTTTTTTTTCATCCAAGGGTACCGTTTGCCGCAGAGGAATATTTTCCGGGTCGGGCCGGTTTGCCGGCACAAAAATCTCTTTCACCCGCGGATAAGATATCGGCTGGATGGAGTGCAGGAGCATTTCCATGGCCGGATTGCTATAGACAATCTGCTCTTTAGAAAAATCCAGGACCAGGAGCCCCAAGGGGATGCGGTCGAACAGTTCCCGCCACGGCGGGTCATTGAATGGCTTCATGAATCTCCAAAAAAAGAATTGTCATCAATTTTATTATTGACAACCAGGGCCTGCAACTTGGGTCATCAAATAGTATAATAAAAAACAATGAAAATTGCAAATTCTCCGCCCCTACACTATAATGCCTGCATGGGGTTTGGAAACAGGGTAAAAACAACGCTTTTTTTCAGGGCGCCGGCCTTTGCCGATCCCGATAAAACCCTGGCTGCCCGGCAGATCTTTTCCATCGTCAGGGCATTCGTCCTGTCCGCGGTTTTTCTGCAGATCGTGCAGATCGCTTTGGCCCCGAAAATAACCGTACGCTGGCTGGCGCTGCTGCTCGGCACCATCGCGGTCAGCCTGTTCCTGCTTGAGTTTGTCCGGCGCGGCCACGTTCGTCCGGCCTCCTTCCTGCTGGTGTTGAGTTTGTGGCTGCTCATCAGTATTTTTTCCTGGTCGGCGACAGGTCTGGGAGCAAGGGCGGCCTGGGGTTATTTTATCGTCGTTTTTATCTCCGGTATGTTGCTGGGCAAGTGGATGGGAATCGCCGCCGCTGGGATATGCAGTGCTTCGACCCTGGGCCTTGCCCTGGGGGCTCCCATCATGTCGCCCGATCCCATTCGCTTCTGGTTGATCAATACCATGTACCTGGTGGCTGTGCTCTTGTTGCAAGATCTGGCCAGCCGCTCGATCCGTGCCTCCCTT
The DNA here is from genome assembly GCA_004525465.1 of Chrysiogenales bacterium. Classification (GTDB taxonomy): domain Bacteria; phylum Acidobacteriota; class Aminicenantia; order UBA2199; family UBA2199; genus UBA2199. The sequence goes on from SPCN01000128.1 coordinate 4,422, forward strand.
GAGAGGGCCAAAAACGAACTGCGGGAACGGCAGCTGGCCGAAACCGAGCTGCGCAAGAGCGATGAGCGATTCAAGCAACTGTCTTCATTGACTTCGGAAGGAATTATAATCCAGGCGGGCGGCGTCATCCTGGACGCGAACCAGGCATTCGCAGAGCTTGCAGGCTACGCAAACTCTGACCAACTGATTGGCAAGAATGGCCTGGAGATCATTTCATTCACAGCGGAATCGCGACAACGTGTTCTCGCCAATATGCGTGTTGACTCCACCGCAACATACGAAGTCGATATCATCAAGCCGGACGGTTCATTGCTTTCAGCCGAGACCCATGGCAGGGAGATCAACTATCTTGGACGCCAAGCGCGCCTGGTCTCCATGATCGACATCACCAAGCGCAAACAGTCGGAGAGGGCATTGCAGGAACGTGAGAATATGCTCAGCAGTATTTTTCGCGCTGCTCCGACCGGGATTGGCGTGGTGTGCAACCGGGTTTTAACATTGGTCAATAGCCGGATTTGCGAAATGACCGGCTGGAATCAGGATGAACTGATCGGCAAAAGCTCGCGGATTCTCTACGTCAGTGATGCCGATTTTGAATATGTGGGAAAGGAGAAGTACCGGCAGATCGCTGAACGAGGCACGGGGACGGTGGAAACGCGCTGGCAGTGCAAGGATGGTCGCATCATCGATGTGCTGTTGAGCTCCACTCCGATCAATCCATTGGATCAATCCGCCGGAGTTACGTTCACCGCTCTGGACATTACCGACCGCAAGCAGGGAGAGGAAAAACTCCTTGAGAGCGAACGGCGTTACCGGACGCTTTTTGAATCGGCCGGTGATGCCATTTTCCTTCTGCATGGGGACCGGATCATTGACTGCAACTCCAAAACACTGGAGGTGTTCGGCTGTGGCCGCGAACAGATTATCAGTCTGCCCATATCGCGATTCCATCCGGCCCAGCAGCCCGACGGCAGTGATTCCTTGATAGAAGGCCAGAAGAAAAATACGGCGGCTTTGCATGGCGACCCCCAATTTTTTGAATGGCGGCATATCCGCTTCGACGGCACCAGCTTCGATGCCGAGGTCAGCCTGGCGCGGATACAACTGGTTGCCGGAGATTTTTTACTGGCCTTGGTACGCGACATTTCCGAACGCAAAAAACTGGAAGAGCAGCTGCGCCAGGCGCAGAAAATGGAAGCCATCGGCATCCTGGCCGGAGGTGTGGCCCATGATTTCAACAATATCCTTTCGACCATCGTCGGCTACACCTCCCTGCTGCAAATGAAGCAGAAAGCCGGTGATCCGTTCAAAGAATACATCGAGCGCATCCTCACCGCCAGTGAGCGGGCGGTGAACCTGACCAGCAGCCTTCTGGCTTTCAGCCGTAAGCAGGAGATCGAATTGCGTCCGCTGGACATCAACGACACCATTTACGGTTTCCACAAGATCCTGGCGCGGCTGATCGGGGAGGACATCGATTTCCACCTCGACCTGGCCAGCCGGACCCTGGTGGTCGATGCCGATGTCCGCCAGGTCGAGCAGCTGCTGATGAACCTGGCCAACAACAGCCGCGACGCCATGCCCCGGGGCGGCAAGTTGACCATCCGCACCGAAGCCGTTGTTTTAAAGGAGCCACGCGCCGAGATTCCGGCCGGGTCCTATGCCGTCATAACGGTCGCCGACAGCGGCACGGGCATGAGCAAGGATGTCCAGGCGCACATCTTCGAGCCCTTCTTCACCACCAAGGAAGTGGGCAAAGGGACCGGGCTCGGTCTGGCCATTGTTTACGGCATCGTCAAAAAACACAGCGGCTTCATCCACATGGCCAGTATATCCGGCGCCGGGACCGCTTTCAGCATCTATCTGCCCTTGAAGGCGCAATCCGTAAAAAAAACAGCGCGCCGCAAGCAGGAAAAAATCCCGTCCGGGAGCGAAACCATTCTCCTGATCGAGGACGATGCTGCCGTCCGCCAGGTGACCCGCTCCATGCTCGAGGAATTCGGCTACACCGTGCTGGAAGCGGCAAACGGGATCGAAGCCCAGACTGTGTTCCAGCGGCAGCGGGAACAGGTCCAGCTGATCCTTTGCGACCTGATCATGCCCAGGATGAACGGCCGCGAAACACACGCTGCCATAAAAAAAATCAAGGACGATATAAAGGTGATCTTCATGAGCGGCTATACCGCCGATATCATCGCCGGCAAAGGGATCGCCGATCCCGGCATCCAGCTGCTCCAGAAACCGCTGAATCCGTCGACTCTGCTCAAGAAAATCCGCAGTGTGCTGGACAAA
>SPCN01000422.1 GCA_004525465.1 Chrysiogenales bacterium
GCCCCACAATATCGCCAAAAACCCCGGGATCACCCAGAGGCTGACCGTTACCAGGAAAGCGGCCAGAGAGTTTTTTTGACCGCGGCTCCAGGGGCCGAGTTTGACCAGCTCCTGGCGCACAAATTCCCGGCTGCCTTCCATCAGCGGCATTTCCGGCTTGTGCAAAAAATAAAGCAGCAAAAAAAGCAGGCCGTACATGATAAGCAGCATGGGCACGGCGAACAGCATCCATTGGAAAAACGGTATTTTGACCCCGGCGAACTTTTCGATCATGGCGATGCCGATCAGGTTGGGCGGAGTGCCCACCGGGGTGCCGATGCCGCCGGTAGAAGAGGCATATGCGGCCATGAGCATCATGGCGGTCGCGAATCGCAGTCGCGCCGGATCTGTTTTTCTGCCGGTTTTTTTTTCCAGCATAGCGGCATTGGCCGAGACCATGCCGATGCCGATGGGCAGCATCATGGCCGTGGTGGCAGTGTTGCTGATCCACATCGACAGCAAGGCGGCGATGGCGCCGAAAGCGAACAAAATGCGCCAGGTACGGTCCGCGATCCATCCCATTGACATGATGCCATAGGCAAGCCTGCGGTCCAAAGAGTGAACGCTCATGGCCCGGGCCAGGATGAAACTGCCGAGGAACAGGAAAATCGTCGGTTCAGCAAAAGGAGCCAGAACCGTTTTGGCATCACCCACTCCGGCCAGAATACAAAGGACCGCCCCGAAAATGGCGCTGACCGGGATGGGCACCGGTTCGCCGATCCACCAGACCACGACCCAGCCGATCACGGCGGCCAAAGTATGGGCCCGGGGGCTCAGCCCGGGCATGGGGACAAGCAATAGAGCCCCGGCCAGCAGCGGTCCCAGGAAAAGGCTTACTCTTTGCCGCCAGAATTCAATTCTTTCCTCGAGTGGCGAAATTTCCGCAGGCGGATAATCGCTATTTACCTTAATAAGCTCGTTTTCCATTTTTTCCCCTTCCCGAAAATTTCCGTTCGGCCCGGAATGGCCGGCGCTGGACCTGGCAGTTTTATCATTAAAAATATTCGGCCTGGGGGTGGGAGACGACCATGGCGCTGACGCTCAATTCCGGGATCAACTGGAAATTTTCGCTCAAACAAATGCCGATTTTTTCGGCGTTCAGCAACTGCACAAGTGTTTTCTGGTCGGCCAATTCCGGCCAGGCCGGATAGCCGGGGCTGAACCTTTTGCCCTGCTTTTCAGGAAGGCCCAACTCGTGCAGGATATGTTGATGCATTCTGGTCGCCAGGGTTTCTGCCAATTGCACGCCAAATCCATGCAGCAGCATGTAAAGCTGATATTGGTCCGTGCTGAAAAGTTTTTTTTCAAGGCCGGAGATGTCCGGTCCGCAACTGCTTATAAAAAACGATACCAGATCGTCATTTTCGCGGAAATATTCGGCTAAAGAAATCTGCTTGGGCATGGTGAAATCAATGTTAACTACGCCCTGCTCGGAGTCAATAAGCAATCTCCTGCCATGGCGATGGCATTTGAAATAGCCGTAAACGGCTGAAAAACGCGTGATGCGATTGTCTTTTAGCAGTTGTATTATCTCATTGAAAAATTGTTCGGCTGCACTTCCCGGGCCCAGGCGCCAGCGGGCTTTTATCAGAATTTTTTTTTCAATAAAAGGTACAATATCATCCAGGAACCAGGTCATGGTTTTAACGCCATAAAAGGGCGGGGATAAAACCGGCTGGTTGGAAGTGCTGGAATCGACAGCGGTAATTGCTCTTTTTTGCCTGGTTTTTTTTGTAACCTGAATTTGGCTGGGATTGACACTCCCCTCCATTACTTTCAGGGCCGCGAACGCATCGCTGCAGTAACAAACTCTTCCCGGGTAAACAGGCTGCAGCACCGAAGCGACGAAATCAGGAGTTACGGCCGCCCCGCCGCAGATCACGGGGATGCGTATGTTTTTTTCATTGAAATGGCGCAGGATCCCGGTCATTTCCAGTGTGGATTTGACCAGCAGGGCGCTCAGGCCGACATGGTCGGGGTTGTGGCGCTCCACAGCGGCCGCGATTTCGGCACCGCCCTGGTCGGTGCCGATGTTGACGACATGGTAGCCGTTGCTGCGCAGGATGATGTCGACCAGGTTCTTGCCGATATCGTGGATGTCGCCTTTGACCGTGGCCAGGACCATGCAGCCGCGATGGCGCTTTGCCGATTTTGCCAGCCGCGGTTCCAGGAAATCCAGGGCAGCCTTGATCACCTCGGCCGCCTGCAGGACAAAAGGCAGTTGCATGATCCCCTTTTCGAACCACTCCCCCACTTCGGCCATGCTTTTCAGCAGGA
>SPCN01000200.1 GCA_004525465.1 Chrysiogenales bacterium
CAGCGTGGTTTTGCCGCTGCCGTTGCGCCCCAGAAGGCAAACCCGTTCGTGCCGTTCGATATTCAGGTTGATATGGTCCAGCAGCAGGAAGCCGCCGTAGCCGACGCATACGTCCTTTACGCTGAGCAGTGCCATCAGGTGTTTGTCTTCATTTTTATCAGCCGCCCGCGCTCGCTCCGGGCCCTGTCGCCAGGATCCGCCACGGAAAAAGCGTCTATGATAATAACAGTATACTCCAACTACGATACCAACTCAAAACGGAAACCGTGAGACCGTTAATAAGGCCCATTGCTTTTTCGCTCGAAAAAGTCTAGTATCACCCTACCATGCCTATAAAACCAAAGACTCTTTTTGTTAAAAAGCCGTCTATTTTTGATGAAGCTGAGGATTTGATTGCCCCTGAGCAGCTGGGCAATTCGGTGCTCCCTGATCCGGTCATTCTTTCGCGCTTGTTCAAGCGCATCACCAATAAAACTTTGAAAAATATCAGCCCGGACGCGCGCCGGGTCATTACCAGGCCTTTCCGACCTGCCACGGAAAGCCACACCGGCAACATCGTCAAGCGCGTTCTGGCTCTGGATGAACCCAGGGTCAAAGCCCTGCTCAAGCAGGCACTCAAGGATTTTGCCCACCGCCATAAAGACATTCAATCCGTCCTGTTGCGGAATTACCAGAAAATCAGCGGCTTTGTCCGGGAGCCGGCGGCGTTATCCGAGGAAAGAAAGCTCCTGCTCGGCTCATGTTTTACCATGGAATACTCCATCGAATCGGCCGCCCTGTTCAACCCTTCGATCGTCATCTATCCCAAGCAAAACAATGTACAGAAGGGACAGACCCGCGTGATCTTCAGTTTTCGCGCCACCGGCGAAGGGCATATTTCCTCGATCGTTTTCCGCAGCGCCCTGATCGACAGGGACAATTCGATCTTTCTGGAATCGGTCACCCCCTTTTTGGGCACGCCCGAGGTCGTTTTGAACGCGACCTACGACTGGGGACTTTTTAAGGCCAAACTGGAGGAAATGAAACAGTACAATGAAGCGGCCAAGGCGATCTTCCAGCACCTGCCTGAAAGCTTTACGCCGGAAGAAATGGGCCGGGCGATCCAGGCCGTCCGTGACGGCAACAGCTTTGCCCACGCCGACATGGACGACACCATCGTCCACATCAAGTGGCTGACGGAATCGAATTACGAGATTTTTTTCCCGCACGGACAATTGATCTCGGAAAGGGTCATTTTCCCCGTGTCGCAAAACGAAAGCAACGGGGTGGAAGACGCGCGTTTTGTTCGTTTTGTCGACGAGGACGGCAGGGTTACATACTATGCGACCTATACCGCTTATAACGGCCGGGAAATATTGCCGCAAATGATCGAAACAAAAGATTTCCACCGTTTCAAGATCTCGACCCTCAACGGCGCCATGGCGCGCAACAAGGGCATGGCCCTTTTTCCGCGCCGGGTCAACGGACGCTATGCCATGATCACGCGCAGCGACGGGGAAAATCTCTTTTTAAGCTATTCCGATAATATCCATTTCTGGCATGAAGGAGTCAAGATCGAAGCTCCGGAAAACCCCTGGGAGCTGGTCCAGATCGGCAATTGCGGCTCTCCCCTGGAAACCGAAAAAGGTTGGCTATTGCTGACGCACGGCGTGGGGCCGATGCGCAAATACTGCATCGGCGTTTCCCTTTTGGATCTGAAAGATCCAGCCAAAACGATCGGGCGGCTGGAATTGCCGCTGCTGGCGCCGCGCGAAGAAGAGCGCGAAGGCTACGTGCCGAATGTGGTCTACAGCTGCGGCTCCATCATCCTCAACGGCGAATTGATCATCCCCTACGCCATTTCTGACTCCCAGTCGCATGTGGCCAGCATCCCGCTGGACGAACTGCTGGAAAAGCTTTTAAGGCCGCGTTAATCCGTACTGGCGATTTCATATTCTTCGATCATGGCCAGCAGCGCCATGAGAAAAGAAACCGTGCTTTCGCCCCCCTGGTTCAGGCTGACCCCCTCGGGTAGCAAACCGTCAGCGCAGCCTTTGGTCTCGTGATCGTACAGAGACATGCCCATGTCGTTCTCGCCGAGAAACCATCCGAAGGCCAGCCGCATCTTTTTTAAATATTCCTTGTCCTGGGTGACCCAGTAAGCCGACTGGTAAGCCAGAACCATGGCTGTCGCGTCAATGGGCTGCTGGTCATACTGCGCTCTGGGTCCGCCTTTTTTATACCAGCCGCTGCTGCCGACCAAAGAAAGGCGGCCGTTTTGAGTAAGGTTTTTCTCCAAAAACTCCAGCGTCTCTCTGGCTGTCTGCAAATATTTCTCATCACGGAGCAGGGCATACGTTTGAAACAGGGCCATGGGCATGATGCCGTTATCGTAACAAATGATATCTTCAAACCAGCGCCAATCGTCGGTCGCCACTTCTTTATACAAAGCCAGAAGATTGTCGGCGCATTCGCGCAACAGGGCGCTGACGCTTTCATCCCCCTGGTAGCAACGCAGGTAGGCGGCCAGGCCCAGCATGGCCAGAGCCTTGCCGCGCAGGTTCAAGCCGCGCACATGGGGCAAAGCTTTCTGGAAGCATTCATAGGCCAGGGAGCGATAGGCATCGCGGGGCGGCCGCCAGATGATATAGCCAAGCGCCCAGAGCGCCCGCCCGAACGCATCGTCTGAACCGGTCTCATCCAGGAAGTGGCGCTGGTAATCCATTAAATTCCTGAAGCGCCCGTCGGGGTTTTGCATAAAATGAGTGAAGCTGAAAAAAGTGGAGATCAACTCCTTGGCGTCCTGGCCGCGCAACAGGGAAAATGCCCAGGCGCACAGCATCAGGGCCCGGGAATTGTCGTCCAGGCAATAACCGGTATGGCGGTTGGGGACAATATACTTGGCATGCTGGATCAGTCCCGTGCCATCGGTCAGTCGCCGCAAGTGCGCCAGGTCGAAGGGCGGAATACGCAAAAGCAGGGCTGGAGTTTTCAGCGTCATCGACCTTTTTTCCGCGACCGCCGCCGTATGCTGGAACAGCTCCAGGTACTTTTCCGCGACGATTTCCCAGCGCATTTGCCGCCCGAATTGATAGGTTTTGGCACGCAGCGACTTCAGCTTGGCTTTGTCTGACAGCAGGCCGCGCAGGGTCGCCGCCAGCGCTACGGAATCGGCAAAGCCGATCAATATCCCCCCGACCTTCGGCGAGCAGCTCTTTGGCGTACCAGTAAGGGGTGGAGATGATGGCGGTCCCGGCCCCGAACGCGTAGGACAGGGTGCCGCTGACGATCTGCGCCTCGTTCAAATAGGGGGTGATATAGATGTCCGTGGCCATCAGCCATGCATAGAGCTCTTCCAGGCTGACAAAGCGGTCATCAAAGATAACATGTTCCTGAAGCCCCAGCTTGTCGACCAGCGCCACCAGGCCGGTCCGGTATTTTTCGCCGTATTCCTTACGGACGTTGGGGTGGGTTTTACCCAGCACGATATAGATCAATTTGGGAAATTCCCGGACCAGACCGGGGAGAGCATGAATGACCGTTTCGATCCCTTTGTTGGGGCTGAGCAGGCCGAAGGTCAGCAGTGTCTGGTTCCCTTCCACCTGGAAACGTTTTTTGTAGTGGCGGTTATCCAGCGAGGTAAAATCGGGTGTGCCGTGAAAGAGCCTCGTGATCTTCCCGGCCGGTACGGCGTAGACCTCCTGCAACAAGGACACGGCCAGTTCGCTCATCACGACCAGCTGGCCGGCCCGCTGAGCCATTTCCTGGATGATCTTTTTCTGGTTGGGGGTGGGGGCTTTAAGCACCGTATGCAGCACCACCACCACTGGAACGCTGAGGCTGGAAATCAGGGAGAGGATATACACGCCGTCCCAGCCGCCGTAGATCCCGTACTCGTGCTGGACGCAGACCACGTCGGTGTTGCTGGCGTTAATAAAATTTGCCGCTTCAAAATAATCGCTCTGCTGGTTCTTTTGCAGGGTGAATTCCACCCGGCTCGGATAGGCGTACTCCTGGTCCGTGTCATTGACAGCGACCGCGAAGACATGCGACCGGGGTCCCAGCCGCTTGGCGGTCGCTTCGCAAAGATCGGTGGTAAAAGTGGCGATGCCGCAAAGGCGAGGGGAATAATTGCCGACAAAAGCGATATGGAGTGGAGCTTTTGACATTTGTTCCCACTATATCCGATAGCACTCAAAATAGCAACCGTCCTGCTGCGGATCACACCGCCAGGGAATGGCAAAGCGGGATTAAAAAACACCTTGAGGCGGAGCAAAAAGAGGGGAAAGGCGGTTCCATGGTCAGTTCTATAGAATAAGGTCCATGCTAACCTCTTCCAAAGTAAAATCATCGCTCTTTTATAGTTGTTTTCAACTTCTGCAATGCCAGGACATATCTGGACAGACCTTTGTAGAAGAGAATCGAAGCTGGTGCTTGACCCCGTGAATTTGGCAATCAATCCGGGATGATGGGGAATTTGAGGAAGGTCGTTTGGAATGTAAAAATCTCGCATAAGATATTTTATTTTACTACCGTCGATTTTTAACTATTCCCTTGACTTGTCAACAGTAAATATAATATAGTTCACTTTTATAATTTCCCCTGGTATGATTTTGGGATTGGCTGTTTGGACTGAATTGAAATAAACATTCATTTCGACAAGGAGGTTGGC
>SPCN01000398.1 GCA_004525465.1 Chrysiogenales bacterium
ACCGGAGGAATCGTAAATGATATTTCCAAAATAACCGAATCTCCCGACGGAACCCAGGGAAAAGTTGTTGTTCCAGGCAAAACCCAGTGCCATGATGATCGAACAAAGTATAAGGTAGCCGCTCAAAGCAATGCCGGCCCATATCGATTGGACAATAAAATTTTCATGAACGGTGGAGAAAGAGAAGGATATGAAGAACAGGGCGAAATAGCCAAGACTGAAAAACTCGAAATAACTGCCGAAAGCGTCGTGCCCCATGGAGTGATACAGCAAAAAGAACACGCCATAAAAAAGGACTACGGCCGCAAGGCGCGGCACGAGCTTGATGAACAGCAGCCGGCGCCGGGAGTATGGCAGGGTGAGCAGGTACTCCATCCCCTTTTGCTTGGAATCCATGGCGAACGGCGAGAGGCCAAGGAACATGGAGAACATCAACAACCAGGCACCCAGGATGATGATGAGCTTTTCACCTTCGAGGGGCTGGGCTTGGGCAAGGTTCATCGCGCCCATCAGCAAGTCCATCCCGCCAAGCAGCAGGGCCATCGCGGCCAAGGCTAGAATAAAGTACAGGGATTGTTTGCCGACCTCAAGCCATTCTTTTCTGTTCATAACCGCCTCCGATGAATGCTTTGACGATCTCCGCCAGGGCAATGTCCTGGAAATCCAGGGCGTGTTCAGCCCGCAGTTCCTCGCGGAACGGGTAAATATAATATTCCTTATAAATGCCGTCGGTCTTGCTGAAAAAACAGGGCAGGGTTGCGGGCAGGGGGCCGGGAACCACGACCTTTTTCATTTGGCCGCGCAGCGCTTCGCTTGTTTCGTCGATGACGAATTTGCCATCATCCATGACCAGCACGCGCTCGGGAATTTTTTCTATCTCGCTGAAGGTGTGGTTGACCGTGAGCACCGTGGCCTGGCTGGCGGCCAGGTGTTCGATCAGGGTCTCGATGAACAGCTCGCGGATATAGGGGTCGAGCATGTGCATGACCTCGTCGACCAGCAGCAGCGACGGCTTCTGCGACAAAATCAGCGATAGGTGCAGGATGGCCCGCTCGCCTGCCGACAGGTTCCTGATCCTGTCTTTTTGGCTTAGGCCAAGGCGCTTGAGCAGGCGGTCGTCGAATTCGCCGATGGCGAACACCCGGCAATGGAAGGCGATGGCCCGCTCCACGGTCCAGTCCTCGAACAGGCTGAGGGCGTCGGAAATGAAGCCGGTCTTATTGGCAGGGGCTTCCTGCGAACAAATCACCTGGCCTGAATCGGGCAGCAGCACGCCTGCCAGGCAGCGCAAGAAGGTGCTCTTGCCCACGCCGTTGCGGCCGGCGATCACCGCCCACTCCCCCTTTGGAAAGGAGACGCTCAGGCCGTCCAGCACTTTTTTCCGGGAAAAACGCAATGACAGGTCGCGGGCCTCTACGATGGGTTGGCTCATTGTTTGATCCTCTCTGCAAGTTGATTGATGTCTTCCAGGCCGAAGCCGAGCGCCACGGCCTTCCCCAGGAAATTCCTGAATTCGCTTTCCAGCATGGCCCGGCGCAGCGCGTCGCGGCGGCCGGCAGGGACCCTGACCCGGCTGCCGCTGCCGCTGCGGTTCTCGCTGAAGCCCTCGGCTTCCAAAGCGTAATACGCCTTTGCCACGGTGTTGGGATTGAGCTTGAGCAGCTTGGCCAGGTCGCGGATGGACGGCAGCAGGTCGCCGTCGTGCAATCCGCCGGAAAGCACTTCCAGCTTGATCGCCTGGATCACCTGCTGGTAGACCGGCAGGGGCGATTTCGCGTCGATTGTCAGGTTCATGGCCTTTTTCTCCCGATTTTCATTGTATTACTATTATAATACGCTTTAGCGTTTTTGTCAACAGCAAAATATTTTTTCAATCACCCGGGTACGGGATAAGCCGGGCTTCTCCCCGGGACGGCCCAACCCGATTTTGCATGACAGGCTATCCGCGACCCTTGACAATTGCCTCGTCCTGGTGCAATTTTCATATATATATCCATATTATATAAAGAAAAGGTTTTTACGGGCCCGGCCCGGGAAAAAGGAGGCAATTGATGAACATACTGGTGATGTATTATTCGCGCACGGGAAAAACCAGGGCGCTAGCCGAAGCCGTGGCAAAGGGAGTCGGGGAAGTGGAGGGAGCGGTTTGCCAATTGAAACCTGCCGAAGAAGTCACTGCCGAGGATTTCAGCGCCGCCGCCGGCGTCATCGCCGGCTCGCCCGTCTATTTCGGCACCATGGCCGCCGAGCTGAAGAGCGTGTTCGACAAGCTGATCACGGTGCGCAAGAAAATGGCCGGCAAGATCGGCGCCGCCTTCGCCACCTCGGCCCACCCCAGCGGCGGCAAGGAAACGACCATGATGTCGATCATCCAGGCGCTGCTGATCTACGGCATGATCGTGGTCGGCGATCCCCTCGACGCCTCGGGCCACTACGGCGTCGCCGCCAGCGGGCCGCTGGACAAGGA
>SPCN01000388.1 GCA_004525465.1 Chrysiogenales bacterium
CATTGACTGGCGGCCCTCGTGAACGATTGTTTCCTCGGTGAATGAATCGGTGTTTTCGTCGCCCACGGCCGCCCCGGTGCCGTTGCCGGGATCGTAAGGCGGAACATCCGGCTTGCCGTAACCGAGCCCGTCTTTCCACGCGTACCATATCTGGTTGTCGTTCGAATCGTAGAGTTCGAAATCTTCTATGACAAGAAACTCCTTTGTCCTAAAGCTCCAGATGTCACCTTCCACTACGGCGGGATCTTCGAGGTCGTTGACCTCATCGACTCGCCAGTAATAAGTCGTGGCGTAATTGAGGGACAGCGGCACGTATCCGGCTTCGGTCACGGCGTCGACGAACGCTGTGCCGTCTATCACGGCCTGCTCGCTCGTGCTCAGGTAAACGTTATGCCCGGCCGCCTCTCGCCCAGCCGTCCAGCCAAGTGTTACATCCAAAGGAACATCCGTCTGGCCAGGACCAGACTTCGGATCTCTTGCCTGTACGGGAACATAAAAGAACCGCACCTCGCTCAGACCAAACTGATCAGCTAAGCCACCGCTCCAGTTGCTATTGGCAGTAATCTTCACGGATTTGACGGGAATACCTTCAAAAGCTACAGTTGTATTAGAGGCATAAACATCAAGACCGCTTGCCCGAGCAAATTCATTGACACTATCAATTTGCATCCAACTAGTGCCGTCGGATGAATACTCGACAACAACATCCTTCAGACCGGCCGCGATCAGGAAAGCCTGTCCATTAAAGTTCCAAATAAGCATTTCATGAAGCTTATAAGTTTTGTCGAAATCATATTGTATCCAGGCCGGCGCCGGTTCTCCGACAGCAGTGAGCCACATATCTTCAAGTATAGTTGAGTGAAGGTTATCAACCAGACCTGAGCCGTTCACGGTATTTTCGGGTCCTTGATTTTCTGCCTGACCGGAAGCTGTAGCAGTTATCATCTGGCCGTCAATCGGAAATGCATAAGGCTCGACTATAAACTGCCAGACTTTGCCTCTGTATATTTCGTTGCCGGGCGCCGCGCCGATCCCGTCGATACGCCAGTAGTAGGTCTCGCCGGTTTCCAGACGAACGGTTCCGATGGCCGGAAATTGGTTCGGATCCTGCCGGCCCTTGTAGACGCCGGCCGGATCGACGGTTGTCGATGCCGAGTTCACATCGTCGAAGTTCTTTCCGAGATAAACATCGTTCTTCTCGGCGTAGCCTCCCGGCGACCAGCTCAGTACCGCATCGCGGGATACGTATTCAGCTTCGTCAACAGGATTCGGGTTAATAGCTGAAGTTTTCACCCCGACAACTGCGTTCGGCAAAGTCAGAGTGGGCGCAATAAACGTTTCGTGTTCTTTTGAGGCAATCTCACCCTCATTATTGGTGCCTATAAAGATAAATGTCACCAGCGTATTCGTATCCGAGTCGAGAAAGCTTGTCAGCGGAAGATCCGCTGGATTCGAACTGAACCTGACAGGATATGGATCACCGGCAGCAGGAGTAGTAATTGTTCCCAGCAATGTCACATTGGCCGTGTCGAGGGCATAGTTACCAAGAGTAGTAGGGAGCACGCCGGGAGCGGTATTGTAGGTAACCGTGCTTTCATCCCAGGAATCCCCATCTCCGTCTATCAATCCATAGACTTCGACCGTTTTCGCTGAGCTTTTGAGAAAGGTCGCCTCAAATGTTAATGTGGCGCCACTCATGTCCCCGGCTGCATCACCAAGGTCAAACCTGATGTAACCGGTTTTGGAGCGTGTATCGGCCAGTTGCCGGAACGCTCTCATCCTTACTTCTGCGCCGGTGTTCGTATTCGGGCTCTGTTGGCTGTCATTTGTAAGATACGCGTCAGCCCCATTGCCGTCTTCGGTCGTGACCGTAATAAGTGCCTGAACACTACTTGCCGCGCCGAGAAGCAGTGCAAAACAAATCAAATAAGTCATTTTTCCAAGCATAGTGATTCTCCTAAAAAAGATTGACAATGGCCTATAATAATATCGCTTTCACTGTTTATATCGATTTTTAGCCGTGACAATTCGTATGATAGCTGCCAATACCTCCTTCCATATAAACCAGCCGTCAGTTGAAGCAAAAAAACAATATACGCCTCACTTGTCCCATTTGTACCAAATTACCCACACTCACGTCAAGAAAAATACAGGAAACTGTGATTAGTAACTCGTCCCCAGTACCTTCTCTTTTAAGACGAATGGATGCTTATGGAAAGACGAAAAAATGCGAATTCTGGCATGAATTTAGCGGTTTTCAGTATTGAAAATTAAATTTTTGGCTAAAAAGGGTCTTTTGCCGGATTTTTGTTTGTGCGTTTTTGTGCTGTTCGTGGTTAAATGTCACTATGGCAAAAGCGCAGGAGAATTCGGCGGATATCGAAAACTGGCTCAAGCTTATCAGGGCAGATGGCGTCGGGCCGGTTACGTTCGCAAAGATGATCAAACATTTCGGCTCGGCCGAGCGGATTTTGGGCGCTTCGGTGAGCGAATTGGCCAAAATCGACGGTATTGGCTTCAAAAC
>SPCN01000386.1 GCA_004525465.1 Chrysiogenales bacterium
CAAGCCAGGGCAAAGGTCGCGACGATCGGATATCTATCGCGGATGTGTGCGGACAAAGGTTTGGATATGCTGGTGGAGGCTTTAGTGGCGATCAAGAAGCGGCCGGGGTTGGCGGGGGTGCGGTTGCGAGCTACGGGAGGCGCTACGAGAGCGGATGAAAAATTTATAGCGGGTTTGCGTGGACGATTGAGATCGTTAGGGATGTTGGATGATGTGGAATTTATCTCCTATGAGGGCGGGGCAGGCAAGATCGCCATCGCCGATCCGGGGGACTGACCCCGGTTCGAATCACAGCAGAGCCACGCTCTTGATCTGAGCGAAGACGCGGCGGCCCGGACCCAGGTCCAGGGCCGCCGCTGATTTTTTGGTCACCAGGGCCAGCAGGATCTCCTGCCCGCTGACCAGGCGAACCAGAACCCGTCCGGGGTCGCGCGGCGTCAGGTCCCTCACCTGGACCGGCAGGATGTTCAGGATGCTCGATTCCCTCGGGGGCTCCAACGACAAGCTCACGTCCCGGGCAAGGATCCGGAGGCGGACGGTCCCGCCGAGGGTCAGCTCGGAACCAGGCGCCAGCAACCGGCCTCCCGAAAATTCCAGCCGGGCCAGATGGAATTCCTCATCGAGGGCCGCCACCTCGGCAGTAACAACGGTTCCCGCGTCCTGCTCCCGGGTCAGGGGCGAATCCGGGTCGGTCAACATTTGCGTCAAGGAACCGGATCCCTTCACCACGCCGTGGTCCAGCAGGACCAGATGATCGGCCAGCCGGGCCGCCTCGTTCAGGAAGTGGGTTACGTAGAAAACGGGCAA
This sequence comes from Chrysiogenales bacterium, assembly GCA_004525465.1. GTDB lineage: Bacteria > Acidobacteriota > Aminicenantia > UBA2199 > UBA2199 > UBA2199. Next base: position 808 of record SPCN01000386.1, read on the forward strand.
GGGGAAGCGCCGCGGCAGTTGTTCCAGGTAAGGAAAGATGGCCTTCCGGGCGGTGCGATCCAGCGCAGCCAGCGGTTCGTCCAGCAGCAGCAGGTCCGGGCTGGTAAGCAGAGCCCGGCCCAGGGCCGTGCGCTGCCGCTCTCCCCCCGAAAGCCCGCCGATGGCCCGATCCAGAAGGGCCTCCAATCCCAGAAGATCGATTACTTCTTCTTTCTGGATGCGTCGGCGGGCGGCCGGCACGCGCTTGAAGGCGAAATCCAGGTTGCCCCGGACGGTCAGGTGGGGAAAGAGAACTCCCTCCTGGAACACGAGCCCAACGGCCCGCTGCTGCGGGGGAAGGAAGCGGCCGAAGGATGTATCCTGCCAGAGGGACTGGCCGATCCGCACCGTGCCGATCGCGTCTTTCTCCAGCCCCGCCAAACAGCGCAGAAGAGTGGATTTCCCGCACCCGGATCGCCCGAACAGAACGGTGAATCCGGAACGGGGCAGATCCAGATCAACCTTCAGGTGGAAGCCTGGATCGCCGTTCCGGTTCGCCGGGCGCCGCAGATCCTGCCGGATGATCAAGCTCATGAATCCTCCGGCCGGTCGCGCCGGTTGATGAACTGGACGGCCAGCAGCAGGAGGAAAGACAAGCCCAGCAGGCCGCCGGCCAACAGATGGGCCCGCCCGTAATCCATGGCCTCGACGTGGTCGAAGATGGCGATGGAGAGCACCTGCGTCTTGCCGGGAATGTTGCCGCCGATCATCAGCACCACGCCGAACTCTCCCAGCGTGTGCGCGAAGCCGAGCGTGGCTGCGGTAAAAAAGCCGCGCCGGGCCAGGGGCACCGCCACGGAAAAGAACCGGTCCCACGGTCCGGCGCCGAGGGTGGCGGCGGCCTCCAGCGGCAGGCGGCCCACGCCTAGGAACGCGTCGCGGATCGGTTGCACCACGAAGGGCAGGGAATAGACGACCGAGCCGATCACCAGCCCGGCGAAGGTAAAGGCCAGGGGGCGGCCTCCGGTCGCGGTCATCAACCGGCCCAGGGGGCCGTCCGGGCCCAGGAAGAGCAACAGGTAGAATCCCAGCACCGTCGGGGGCAGAACCAAGGGCAGCGAAACCAGCGAATCGATGAACGGCCGCAGGCGGCGGCGGGTCATGTCCAACCACCACCCCAGCGGCGTACCCAGCAACAACAGGACCGCCGTGCTGAGCGAGGCCAGCTTCAGGGTCAGGACCAGGGCCGTGGCGTCATCCGGGTGGAGGGTCATGGCCCGCTTCCCTCGGGGACCCCGTAGCCGTAGGCCTGGATGATGGCCCGGGCTGTCGGGCCCTGGACGCAGGCCAGGAACTCCAGCGCCGCCGGATGGTCCCGGGCCCGAGCCAAGAGGACCGTCTGCTGGATGATCGGATCGTAGTGTTCGGCGGGAATAGGCAAGAAGGCCGCGCCGCCTGCGGACCCGTCCTGGCCGAGGGCCACCGCCTGGGATCCGGCCAGCAACCCCAATTCGGCGGCGCCCGAGGCGACGAACTGCCAGGCCTGCCCCAGGCTCTGTCCGGTGACTAGCCGGTCGGCCAGCTTCTCCCAGAGCCCCAGAGCCTCCAGCGCCTGTTGGGCCGCCCGCCCGTAGGGCGCCAACCGGGGATTGGCGAGGGCCAGGTGGTGGAAATTACCGGCGGCCAGTACGGCGGCCGCGTCCGCGCCCGGCGGAAGATCCACTCCCGGCGCCCACAGGACCAGCCGGCCGAA
>SPCN01000020.1 GCA_004525465.1 Chrysiogenales bacterium
CTGACCATCAAGCTTGAGAACCGGTTCACCCAGGAGCTCTTCCATGCCGGGAATGCCCTGGGCTTCAAAGTCGGCCCAGGTCCAAAGGCCGCCCATATGACGTATTTTATAATTGATGGCGCCGTTGTTGTCGCCGCAGGTAAGGAGCAGACACTTGCGATTGGCGAGCACGGGGAAGAATCTGGCCAGAGCCGCGACCTTCATCTTTTTCTTCAGCGAACGGTTGAACATTTTCAATTGCCACGGGGTTTCTTTGCCGGTGTTTGCTGCGATTTCCATCAGGACATTTTACGGGATATTGGGATCAATTTCAATAGCTGCCAGGCCCTGGCAGCGGGAAAGTCTTAAAAAAACCTATCCAGGAGGTCGTCCCTTTCTGCAAACGCAGGCGATATTCCGCCATGGCCCGGCGGATTCCACTGCTGCCGATAATGTGTTAAAATACAAGAATGAAACTGAAAAGACTGGTTGTGTTTTTGCTGGCTCCGGCGCTGCTGGCCATCGCGGTACTTTCTTATATTTTTTTATCGTCTGCCAAAAAACCGAACATCATTTTGATCACGGTCGATGCCCTGCGCGCCGATTATCTGGGAGCTTACGGGAACGCAAATGATACTTCCCCGCAGATCGACGCATTCGCCAGGGAATCGCTTGTTTTCACCAATGCCTATTGCACAGTTCCCAAAACCTCGGCTTCCTTCGCTTCACTGATGACAGGCCTGCATCCTTTTTTCCATCAAACCTCCCCGATCAAGGATTTTCTCAGGGAAGAAAACTTGACCCTTGCCGAGTTCCTGAGCAAAAATGATTATGAAACTGCGGCCATCGTCGAGAACGCCAATCTTTCCAAATTTTTCAAGTTCGACCAGGGCTTCGGATCCTACATGGAAGTATGGAAGCGTGTCGATGGCAAAGCTGCCGCAACGCCATTTATTACCGATGCGACCAGTAAATTCCTTAATGGTAAGCACAGCCAGCCGTTTTTTTTATGGGTGCATTACATTGATACCCACGCTCCCTATCTGCCGCCGGCAGAATTGGTCCGCTACGATGAAACCAGAAAGGGCAGGGATATCTCCCAGATTGAAAAAAAAATCGTTATTGGCAGCAAAATCGAAAAGGAAAAGATCCTGAACGGTTACAGCGACGAAAATTATTTCATCGCCCTTTATGAGGGCTGCATCCGCTACGTGGATGGTGAGATCGGCAAGATACTGGAGATCATTAAGCGCCGGTACTTGGACAACACCGTGGTCATTATCTCCTCGGATCACGGCGAGGAACTGGGCGAGCACAACCTCTTTTTCGATCATGGTGCGTTGACGTTCCAATCCAGCACGCGTGTGCCGTTGATCGTCAGTATCCCCGGACGAAAAAAGGCCCGCATCGACCGTCCAGTCAGCCTGATGGATGTTTTCCCGACTGTGTGCGAAGACATCCTGCATAAGAGAATCCCGACAACGATCCAGGGGATCTCGCTGTTCAAGGAAGCGGCGGGGCGCAAACTTCATATTTACGGCCAGTCCAGCCATGCCATTATCGCCGGCGGCCGAAGCTTCATTGAAATCAAGCAGCACTTCGCAGATAGGCTGGACATACCCACTCGATATTGTTTTGACTACCAGGTTGATGCCGCCGAAAAGCACAATTTGCTTCCCGACAGCCTCTCCCTGTTTCTGCTGAACAACAATCTTTATAACAATTACATCGCCAAGAACAAGTACCCGGTGAGAAAAAGGGGTCATCGCGAACTTTCGGAAAAAGATCTCGAGAGCCTGAAGGCCCTGGGATATATCAACTGATCAGCGCCGGGGATCGCCGGACGGGAACGATGGCCGGCGACGGGCCAGCGGTTCGTAGAATTCAATGGTCGGTGAGACGAAGTCACAAGCGAACATCGGGTCCAGGGCGGCATAAATTTCACGGTTGAGAAAAGGCGCATCAAAAACCCGCAGGCGGCGTAATTTACGTGGATTCCTGCGGATCGAATTCCACAGCCGCATCCTTTCGGCGGCCTTTTCTCCCAGGCGCACGTCACGAAGAAAAACCAGGCTGCTAAGTATCAGGATATCGCCGCGGCCCAGTTTACCGCGCTGCAAATCCAACACGGTTCCCTGCAAATCCCGGGTCAGTACTTCGAAATGTGAGCGGTCGAACAGTGGCATGTAGGACTTGCCCATTACCGTGGACAGGGATACGGTAAATGGCATGGGGCCGGGGCTGTCGGCGGGAACGATAAATCGCCGGTCGAAAATGGGATCGACCAGAATGATCCTGCTTTTTGGCGGAAGCTCCTTTTCGGCCCAATGTGCAGCTTCAAGCCGGGTATCGCGGCGAAAACGGTCCACCGTGGATATATTGTATGCCAGTGTGTAGACGAAGAGTGGAACCGCGAGCAGCCAAGCCACAGTCCGGAGCCAGCCGCGGCAGGTGGTGAACAGTCGGAATGCGCCCCAGGATGCGAGTATCAGGGTGATTGGCAGAACAGGAAGATAATAGCGGCTGGGAACGAATTTCCAGGAAGCCACGATCCCCAGGTAGAGAAATGCGAAAGCCACTCCCAGGAGCACTTCTGTTTTTTTTCGGCTCAAGGTGAAAAAAGCCACCCCGGAAGCTGCCGCCAGGTAAAGCGGCAAGCCGAAGGAGAATGGGAAAGCGGAAAAAAGTTGATATATGTACGGGAAATAGGGCCAACCCCCGGGCGCAAGGTCGAAACCGTAATGTCCGCCCTTGACGTGCGCCGATTCAAAGAAGAAAGCGGATACCGTGGCTTTCAAGTGGATTATCGAAAAGGGCGAAACCAAGAAAAAGCCTACCAGGGCTGCCGCTCCTGCCAAAAACAGGAACAGCATGACCTGCGGGAACGAGCGGATGCGTTTTTCCCGCCAGGCGGCCAACGCCGCTACCAAAAAGGAAATTCCGGCCAGCATTCCGTTGAACTTGACCCCGATGGCCACGCCCACCGCCAGCCCCCCCAGTAAAAAGCGGGCCGCGCCCGGTTTTTGGAAGGCGCGCAGTGCTAGCCAGAAAGCGGCTGTGATCCAAAAGACAAGGCTGATGTCGCTGGTGCCGAAGTGGGAGTGCCAGACATGGATGGGCAGCAGCGCCACCATCCAGGCTGCCCAGGCCCCGGCCCTGGACTCGCTGAAAAAATCGCGGGCGGCCAGATAGGCCAGTGGGATGGTCAGGGTGCCGAAAAATACGCTCCACAGGCGGTTGATCAGCAGGATGGTATGCGGTTGCAAGGCTACGCCGAACAGGCGCACTAACTGGGCGGTAAAAAAATTCAGATAAAACGTCAAGCCGGAATAGTTGTAAAAATGGGTGTCAAGGTCCTGCCAGCTCAGCCCGGCGCTGATGTTCCAGACATTGAGCTCGTCTGGGCTCAGATCGACGCGCGGGAAACCCCAGTGGATGCCCCACAACCGCAAGATCAGCCCGGTCAATACGGCGCCGCCCAGGGCCAACAGAGGGATGGGGATGGAAAGCAACCATTTTTCTTGATCTGAATGCGGCCGGATGCGGCTCATGATTGAAATCCTTGACTGTTTCCTGGGCAGATGCACATTTTTTCCATTGGGGGGAATTTTAAGGCAATTCAGTAAAAATTTCAATAGCAGCTAGGTGAAGCGGCGGCGGCTCCCGATCCCTTCAAAGGTCATTCCCAGGAAACGGAGAGCCGTTCGGTCACCCGGCGTGCGGCATCGCGAAAAACGGAAGCCACGCGGCGGTAGTTTTCCAGGAACTCATCCAGGAAAGGGAATTGGCAGCGGTATTTTTCGGCCAGTTCAAAGACCAGCCATTGGTCCCGGTCGGGGGCATGTCCGGTGATGTTTCTTTTTAAAGTATTGAACTCTTTGAAAGGAGAGGCGTCGGCGGCGGAGTTTTTCCACCTCCGGTCACTGGCCCGGATCCGTTTCAGCTCTTTATCGGTCAGGTCGACCTGAAAAAGGGCCCGGCCCAGGCTTTCATCGTCCAGCCGGGAAAGTTTTTCCAAATGGTCAAGCAGTTTTAAGGTTTTCTCCTTAACCTGAAAGGCCTGGTCGTATTCGTCTTGCATGGTGATGCCGATCTCCAGGGTCATGCCCTGGATGAAATGACCGACCAGGGTTTGAAATTCTTCAATGTCCCGATCCGGGGCCGGCGGCTGAAGCATTTCCCGCAAAAAAGCCAGGCGCTGGTCAGTGTCAGCACCGTCGGGTATGTGCCTTTTTATCTTTTCAAAGGCCTGGTCGCTCAGATAATCACCTGCCAACCCCTTGTTGCGGAGGCCGGATTCCGTTTTAACCAGGATCCTGGCCAATACTTCTTCGGTCATGGCTTGCCTGATTTTCTTTTCGTCGCAGCAGGTGATTCCGGCCGGCAGGATTTCCTGGGTGACGGAAAAGGATAAGCCGGCTCCGTTCAAGCACAGTAATAAAAGAAGCATAATTTTGAGTCGCATCTTGGATTCATTCATTTTAAGCGAATCGGTTCCTGATTTCAATACCGGTCAACTTTTCCCCGTTGACTTTTGGGACTTTTTCATTTATAGTTTTTTTTCAAGGAGTTGTGATGAACATCAAACACCAAAAAACAAAACTAATTTTAGATCTGTTCGAAGAGATCAGCGCCATACCGCGCTGTTCCAAGCATGAAGAAAAAATCTGCGCTTTCCTTTTGCAATGGGCTGAAAAAAACGGTTTGCAATCCAAAAAGGACAAGGTCGGCAATGTGTTGATCATGGTGCCCGCTAGCGCCGGTTACGAGGGATCCGGAGCCGTGGTGATTCAGGGCCACATGGATATGGTTTGCGAAAAAACCGCCGATTCTCCCCATGATTTCACCAAGGACCCCATCCGTTTTGTCTATGACGGCGAATGGCTGAAGGCCGATCGCACCACTCTGGGCTCCGATAACGGCATAGCCCTGGCCATGGCCATGGTGCTGGCGTTGGATAAGGAAGCCGTCCATCCTCCCCTGGAGCTGCTTTTCACCGTGGATGAGGAAACCGGCTTGACCGGGGCCAATGCGCTGCAGGCTGATTTTATTGAAGGCAAGATCCTGCTCAATATCGATTCCGAGGACGAGGGCGTGTTCACCGTCGGTTGTGCCGGCGGCCGCGACACCCACATCAGTTTGGCATTACAGTACGAAGATGCCCCTCCCGGTTTCATCATGGCCCGTTTGAAAACCGGCGGCATGAGCGGCGGTCATTCCGGGATCAACATCAATGATGGACGAGCCAACGCCATAAAGATTTTGGCCAGGACCCTCATGCGGATCAAGGAGGAGCTCGGCCTGCGCCTGGCTGATATCTCCGGCGGCACTGCCCACAATGCCATTCCCCGCGATGCCTGGGCCGATATTTTTATTCCCCGTGACAACTTCAAGGCAATTGAAAAAACCGTGGCCGATATGGAAGAGGTTTGCAAGCATGAATTCAAGAAAATCGATCCGGATCTGAAAATCTCGCTGGAACTGCAGCCCGAAACAATGGGCAAGCGTCCCCTGAATGCGGCAGACAGCGCCAGGATTGTTGACCTGATCATCGCCCTGCCGCACGGCGTGGCAGCCATGTCAACGGAAATGAAGGAGTTGGTGGAAACCTCCAACAACCTGGCCAGCGCCAAGATCGCCAACAGCAAGATCGATATAGTCACCAGCCAGCGCAGTTCGGTCATGTCGCGCCTGGACGCCCTGACCTGGAGGATCGAAGCCATTGCGCGCCTGGCCGGAGCCCAGGCTGTCAGCGGTTCTGGCTATCCGTCCTGGCAGCCCAACCTGCAATCTCCGCTGCTGGCCCGCTGCAAGGACGTATACCGCAAGCTGTTCGGCCGGGAGCCACACGTGGAAGTCATTCACGCCGGTTTGGAATGCGGTATCATCGGTGACAAAAAGGCCGGCATGGATATGATTTCCTTCGGCCCAACGCTGAAAAACCCCCACGCGCCCGAGGAAAAAATTCATATAGAATCCATCGGCAAGATCTGGGATTTCCTGGTGGAGCTGTTGAAAAGTTTAAAATAATTTATTGCCGTTCAATTGACCCGCGCAGCGTTATTTATTAAAATACGTTCATGAAAAGAAGAACTTTCGTAAAAAACGGCGTGTTGTTTTCCTCAAGCATACTGCTGGCCCGCCCGCATAGTGCCCAGGCCAATCCGCTCACAGCAGCTCCGGTTATCCAGGTAAAGGGTGAATCGCCTTATGAAATCACCAAAAGGGCTGTGCTGGAGATCGGCGGCATGGGCAAAATAATCTCCCGGGGTGATGTGGTCATGGTCAAGCCCAACATCGGCTGGAACCGGACGGTGGAACAGGCCGCCTGTACCAATCCCGAAGTTTTACGGGCGGTGATCGAGCTGGCTTTCAACGCCGGAGCCAAAAAAGTTGTGATCATGGACAACACTTGCCACAAGGCCGAGGACTGCTACCAGCGCAGCGGCATTGAAGCCATGGCCAAAAAACTGGGAGCCGAGGTGCGCTACTGCGACGAAACCCGGCTGGTCGCCCACGACTTCAAGGGTGAATATCTCAGCAAATGGCCGGTTTTCAAGGACTATTTGGAAGTTGATAAATTCATCAACGTGCCCATCCTCAAGCATCACGGCAGTGCCGGCCTGACCATCGCCATGAAGAACCTGTATGGCATCCTGGGCGGCAACCGCGGCAAGCTGCACCGCGACATGGGTGAGAACATCGCTGAACTGGCCGGGGGTTTCCCCGGCCACCTGGTCGTGGTCGACGCTTACAGGATTTTGCTGCGTAATGGTCCGGTTGGCGGGCGGTTGAGCGACGTGGAAATGCGCAAGACCGTGATCGCTTCGACCCACATCATGCATGCCGATGTAACGGCGGCGGTCCTTTTCGGCAAGGACCCCAGGGAAGTGGAATTCCTGCAGGCGGCCCATGCCAAAAAAATGGGTGAGATCGACATCACCAAAATTCCGGTTAAGTCTTTAACTATTTGAGGGCCGGTGGACTCCATAACCAGCAAACGACTGCAGCGGCTGCGCATCATCAGCCAGTTTTTTTTCATCTGGCTGTTTTTCTTTTTGCTGCTGAAAAGCGGCGGAGCCGCCATAGAGCATTTGCCGCAAACCGGCTTTTTCTTTTATATCGACCCCTTGTTTCTTTGGGTGAATGTTTTGTCGGGACCTTTTTTGCAAGTATTTTTGCTGGCGCTGATCCCGCTCATCATGACCATGGTCTTCGGCCGTTTTTTTTGCGGCTGGGTCTGTCCCTTTGGAGCCCTGAACCAATTTTTTACCTGGTTGGGCAGCCGGCGCCAGCGCAGGAAGATTCCGGTCAGCCGCCCCTCACTGCGGTTGAAGTACCTGCTTTTAATCATCCTGCTGGTCGCATCTCTTTTTGCCAGCCAGCTGCTGGGCTGGCTGGATCCTTTGGCGCTGCTGACCAGAAGCAGCTCGGCGGCGCTGGTCCCGGGCGCAAATTTCCTGGCCCAGCACGCCCTGCAATCCGGGGCGCAAAACCAGGGCTGGGTAGGGAAAATCGTCAAACCGCTGTACGATTTCAGCCGCCGTTCCCTGCTCACGGTCAGGCAGAGGACATTTCTGCAGGCCGCGGCCATCGGTCTGGTTTTTTTCGGCCTGTTGCTGTTGAACCTGTACCGCCGCCGTTTTTTTTGCAACACCCTCTGCCCGCTGGGAGCGGTTTATGGTTTTATGGCCAAGTATTCCCTTTTGCGTCTGCCGCTCAATGAAAACTGCACAAATTGCGGCGCCTGTTCCAACCATTGTACATATTACGGCAGTCCTTTCCAGGATTACCTCAAATCCGAATGCGTTTTTTGCCTCAATTGCCTGAACGATTGTCCGTTCGCCGCCATTGAAGTGCGCTTTCAGCTGCCACGGTCCGGAAAAAGGCCCGCCCTGGACATGGGCCGTCGCCAGATCCTGGCCGCAGCCGGCTGCGGCCTGGCAGCGGCGGCACTGCCCCAAATCGGCGTAAATAAAAAGACCAAGGCCCGTGACTTTATTCGCCCCCCGGGAGCGGTTGTGGAAAAGGAATTCCTGAAAAAGTGCGTCCGCTGCGGGGCCTGCCTGCAGGCTTGTCCGACCAACGCCATTCAGCCTGCCGTTTTTCAGGCCGGGTTGGAAGGGATCTGGACCCCGGTTTTAATTCCGGTCAACGGTTATTGCGAATACGAGTGCGTGCGCTGTACCCGGGTGTGCCCGACCAACGCCCTCATGCCGTTGACGCTGGAAGAGAAAAAACAGTTCAAGATCGGCACGGCGGTCATCAACCGCAGCACCTGTTATACCTACGCTGACGGCTACAATTGCGCGGTTTGTGAAGAACATTGCCCGGTGCCGGAAAAGGCGATCAGGTTCCGCGAAGTCGAAGTATATAATTTCCGCGGCAAACTCAAAAAAGTGAAACAGATCTATGTGGTTCCGGACTTGTGCATCGGCTGCGGCATCTGCGAAAATGTCTGTCCGCGCACCGATGCGCCGGCCATTGTGGTCGGGGCCGAGGAAGAGCAGCGGGAAAATTTCTTATGAAAATTGCCCGCGCGGGTGCGAGTGGCGTGTCTGCCGCTATTGACTTTCCGGGTGATTTATATTAATTTCAAGTGCAGGCAAGGAGCTTCATGATCAAACATTACGGCTTGGTTGTTCTGATACTGGTTTTGCTTTTCCTGACCGGCTGCACCTCTTCCAGTGAAGCAAAGATCAACGTGGACAACAGTGGAGAATTGAGCATCAAGGTTACCATCAACTATTCAACCATCGAGATCGCTCCGGGCAAGAGGGAAGGGTTCACGCTCACCTGGCCCGGACGGGGCGCCATGCGCGTCAGCATGGTTTACTTCCCGGTCGGCCAGCCGGTGCGTTCCCAGTATAAGGACCTGGAATTGAACAACGGTGACGTACTCGATCTCAGCGTGGGATTCGCCAAGAACTGAAGAACAGCCCATGGATGTTCAGGATAGCATGATGTTGGTCCTAGCCGCCGATCATGCCGGCTTTGAATTGAAGGAAAAGCTCAAGGCGTATTTGCGACAACAAGGGAAGGCGGTCGACGATTGCGGCGTTTTTTCTTCCGCCGCGGCCAACTGGGCCGAGTTCGGCGCCCGGGCGGCGGCGAAAGTATCGGCCGATCCGGGACACACCATGGGAATATTGGTCTGCGGCTCGGGCATCGGCATGTCCATCGTGGCCAACAAGTTCAGGAACGTGCGGGCCGCGCTCTGCCACGATGAAAACGCGGCCTTCCTTGCCCGCAGTCATAACGACGCCAATGTCCTGGCTTTGGGGGCGCGGGTGGTGGACAGCGCCACAGCCTTGAAGATCGTCGCTGTTTTTCTGCAGACCGCTTTCGTGGGCGGCCGACACCAGGTGCGGTTGGATTACCTGCGCGACGGCGTGGAAAATAAAATTCATTGAAAAATTTTTACAAAATCAGGAGGTCACATGCCCGTTGACACAAAAGACATCTTTGCCCTAGTCGAAAAACAGAACCAATGGCGAGGTAAGCAATGCATCAACCTGATCGCCAGCGAGAACACACCCAGCCCGGCAGTACGCTCGATCCAGCTCAATGATTTTATGGGCCGTTACGCCGAAGGCCATCCCAACACCCCTGACAAGATCAACCGTTACTACCAGGGAACCCAATACATCGATGAAATTGAAACAATGGCCGCCAGGGAGATTCGGGAACTTTTTCAATGCGCCCAGGCCGAGGTCAGGCCTTATAGCGGCAACAACGCCAACACGGCCATCGCCATGGGCTACCTGCGCGGCGGCGACGCGGTGATCGCCAATTCCACCGACGCCGGCGGCCATATCAGCCACAATTTTTTCGGGATCGTGGGCCGGCGCATCCAGACGCGCGGCCAGGTTCTGAAAGCCGGAAAGGCGAATTCAGTACCATTGCATTTTTTCCCCCTGACCGAGGACCATTACCATATTGATGTTCCCAAGACCGTGGAATTGATCGTAAAGGTAAAGCCCAACATTCTGATCATGGGCAAGAGCCTTTACCTCTTTCCAGATCCGGTCAAGGAACTGGCCCCGCTTTGCCGCGAAATGCAAATTCCGATCTTATATGACGGGGCCCACGTACTCGGCCTGATCGCCGGCGGCCAGTTCCAAGATCCCCTGGCCGAAGGCGCCACCTGGCTGACCGGAAGCACCCACAAGACTTTTCCCGGCCCCCAGAGGGGTGTCATCCTGGGCAACCTGGACGCCGAAGGCGAAAAGAAATACTGGGGCGCGGCCGATCGCGGCGTGTTCCCGGGCACGTCCAGCAATCACCACTTGTACAGCCTGCCGGCCCTGCTGGTGGCTGTGCGCGAGATGAAGGTCCATGGTCGCGACTATGCCGCCCAGATCTGCCGGAACGCCGTGACCCTGGCCAAAGCGGTGGAGGCCAATGGTATCCAGGTGGAAGCCAAGGAGTTCGGCTACACCCGTTCGCACCAGATCGCGGTCAATGTTTCCTCCTTTGGCGGGGGCGTCAAGGCAGCGCTGGCCCTGGAAGCCAACGATATCATCTGCAATTACAATATGCTCCCCGGCGATGGTGATCCGATGAATCCTTCCGGTTTGCGCCTGGGCACCTCGGAAATGACCCGTTTCGGCATGAAGGAAAACGATTTCACCGCCCTGGGTGAGTTGATAGCCGAAGCCATCAAAGGTAAGAAGGTTAAGGACAAGGTCAACCAACTGCGCGACCGCTTCACTGAAATGCAGTTTGTTTAAGCTGTTCCTGCCCGGCGCCTGGTAGGTTTTCCGGCCTGTTTCCATTTACAGTGTCGTGGTTAAATGGTATAATTTGTGGCAATGACTGATTTAAAGTACATCGCCGTGGAAGGGTTGATCAAATCCGGAAAAACAAGGCTGGCCAGGATATTGGCCGAGGAATTCAAAGCCCGCTTGATCCTGGATAACCAGGGCAATCCATTTTTAAAGGAATATTATGAGTCATTTTCGTCCAATAACAATCCATTGGCACTTAAAACCCAACTGATATTCCTGATCAACCGCTTTAATCAGCAATTGGAGATGAAACAAAAGGACTTGTTTCAAAAAACCACTATTTCCAATTATATTTTCTACAAGGACGGCATCTACGCCCATACCGTGCTCAATGATGAGGATCTGGATATTTACAAGAAAATATTGAATATATTTGCCGAAAAGATCTTTCCCTGCAACCTGGTCGTTTACCTGCAGACCTCTTTTTCGGAGATGATGCAGCGCATTTACAAATCCGGCAGCGAGTTTGAAAAAAGGATGCCCAGCGAATACTGGCGTGAAATTTTTGAAGCCTACAATTATTATTTTTTCAATTACAAGTTGTCGCCGTTGCTGGTGGTCAATGTCGAAAAAACTGATTTCAACAACCGTAAAGATATTGACAGCCTGATCAATGAAATAAAAAATCACAAGAAAGGGATCAGTTACTATGCCCCAGCCTGACCTGGAAAAAAAGACAGTGCTGACCTTGGGTCAAAAAAAGGCCCGCGGGGAAAAGATCACGGCCGTAACCGCCTACGATTATCCCACTGCCAGCTTGGCTTCCTTGGCTGGTATCGATCTCATTCTGGTCGGTGATTCGCTGGGCATGGTGCTCCAGGGCCACGAAAACACCCTGAAAGTGACCATGGACGAAATGGTCTACCATACTTCATTGGTGGCCCGGGCCCGACCGCGATCTCTGGTGGTCAGCGACATGCCCTACCAGTCGTTTCATATCAACTCGGAAAAGAGCTTGGAAAATGCCTGCCGCTGCGTCAAAGAGGGCGGAGCCGAGGCGGTCAAGCTGGAAGGCGGGCGCAAAAGGTTCAAGGTGATTGAAGCAATGCTGAATGCCGAGATCCCGGTCCTGGCCCACCTTGGTTTGACTCCGCAATCGGTGCATCAATTGGGCGGATTCAAGGTCCAGGGCAAACTGCAGGAAAAAGCGCGCGAAATATTCCAGGACGCCTTGGCCCTGGAAAAGTTAGGCGTGTTCGCCATTGTGCTGGAATCCATTCCCCAGGAGTTGGCTAAAAAAATAACAGACAGTGTGAGCATCCCCACTATCGGCATCGGTGCCGGCCGCTTCTGTGACGGCCAGGTGCTGGTTTTTCCCGATCTGGTCGGTTTCACCAATATATCGCAGCCTAAATTCGTGCGTAAATACGCCGATACGCACTTCTTATGGCTGCAGGCTCTGCAGAAATACATCAGCGACGTGCAACACGGTGATTTTCCCAATGAAGAGGAAAGCTATCACTTGAAACTGGATATCGAAGAATTCCTCAAATGAAGATCTGCCGGTCCATACAAAGCCTGCATGCTGAACTGCCGGCCCAAGCCGGAAAAACCACGGGTTTGGTCCCGACCATGGGGTTCCTGCACCAGGGACATCTCAGCCTGGTGCGGCGCTGCCGTGAAGAAAACGATCTGACCGTGGTCTCCATTTTCGTCAATCCCACCCAATTCGGTCCGGCTGAAGATCTGCAACAATACCCGCGCGACCCGGAAAAGGACATTGCTTTGCTTGAAAAGGAGAATACAGACATCCTGTTCATGCCGGAAAATGATGAAATGTATCCGCAGCCGTACCGCACCTATATCAATGTCGCAGGCCTGGACAAAATGCTTTGCGGCCAAACACGCCCCGGTCATTTCCGGGGTGTGGCCACGGTTGTGCTGAAACTAATCAATCTGGCTTGTCCGGCGCGGGCCTATTTTGGCCAGAAAGACGCCCAACAAGCGATCGTCATTCGGCAAATGGTCCACGATCTGAATCTGCCGGTGCAGATCAGGGTCTTGGCCATCGTGCGCGATAGTGACGGCCTGGCCCTCTCTTCGCGCAATGTATACCTTTCCCCGGCGGAACGGCAAGCGGCACTGCTCCTGCCCAAGTCCCTGCAAAAAGCCGCCGTCCTGATCAGCAGTGGCGTGGAGGAGAGCCAGGTCATCCGTGAATCCATGCAGAAAGAACTGGCCCGCGACCCGCTGCTTGCGACTGAATATATCTCTATTGTCAATCTGCAGGACCTGCAGGAGATCCCGGTCATCGAAGCGGGAAACACCATGATCGCCGCTGCCGTCCGCGCCGGCCGGACGCGACTTATCGACAATTTACTTTTAGGAGACCTATCATGCTGATCCCATTTTTAACCGCAAAAATTCACCGGGCCACCATCACCGGTTGCGATATCAATTACGAAGGCAGCATTTCCATCGATGAAGAGATCATGGAAAAAGCTGGTTTGCGCATGTTTCAAAAAGTCGATGTCTACAACATAAACAACGGGGCGCGTTTTTCCACTTATGTGATCCCCTGGCCGCGAGCTTCCCGGGGCATCGTGGTTAACGGCGCAGCCGCCCGCCTGGTGCAGCCGGGCGACATGATCATTATCGCCGCCTACGCGCTGCTGGACGAGAAGGAACTGAATTCGCTGAACGCCGTTATCGTCAACATGGCGTCCGGCAACGAGATAGAAAAGATCATACACAGCAAACTGTAAAAGTGCGGCATACTTTGCGCGCCAAGGAAAAACCATGAAAAAAGTACTGGGTTTGGGCAATGCCCTGGTTGACATTCTGGTCAAGATCGCCGATGAACGGCTGCTGGAATCCCTACAGCTTCCCAAAAGCTGTATGACCCTGGTCGAGGAATCCCAGGTAAATGACATTTTAGCCAAGATCACCCATCTGGAAAAGCAGGAGACTTGCGGCGGCTCGGCGGCCAATACCATCAGCGGTTTGGCCCGACTGGGTATTCAAACCGGTTATATCGGCAAAATCGGCCATGATGCTTTCGGAACTTTTTTCGACGAGGAAATGAAGAAACATGGTGTGGACACACGCATGTTTTACGGCCGCGCCCAGACCGGGAGGGCGTTGGGTTTCATCACTCCGGATTCGGAACGCACCTTCGCCACTTTTCTGGGCGCGGCTGTGGAATTGCAGGGTTCTGACCTGAAGGCGGAATTGTTCGCTGGCTACGATATTTTTCATATCGAGGGCTACATGGTGCAAAACCACCAGCTATTCGAAACGGCCGTCCGCTTGGCCAAGGATGCAGGCCTGGAAGTGTCGCTCGACCTGGCCAGCCACAACGTGGTCAGGGAGAACCTCGGCTTTCTGCAGGAAATAGTGGCCAGCTACGTGGACATTGTTTTCGCCAACGAAGACGAATCCATGGCTTTCAGCGGGGAAAAATCACCAAGTGAAGCTCTGGTGACGATTTCACCGCAATGCCTCATAGCGGTGGTGAAACTGGGCAAGAGCGGCTCCCTGGTCAAGCGCCGGGATGAGCGGCACGAGATCGGCTGCATCCCGGCCCGGGCAGTCGATACCACCGGCGCCGGCGATCTTTACGCTGCCGGTTTTCTTTATGGCCTGATCCGGGATTATCCGCTGGCAATCTGCGGCCGCATCGGCTCGCTGCTCTCGGGAAAAGTGGTGGAAGTGCTTGGCGCCAAGCTGGACGAGCAAAAGTGGCAGGAGGTCGAAGCGGCTCTGCCCGGGCTCATCTCCTGATAATTGTCGCGCGGGTGAAGTGAAATGCTAAACAGAAGTGAATCGGCTGTGGAGATGATGATTTCTGGCTACAACTGCGCGCAGTCGGTCTTAAGTGTATTTTGCGAAGACTTGAATTTCGCCAAGGAGGCGGCCCTGAAACTGACCACCGGCTTCGGAGCCGGCATGGCCCGCAGGCAGGAGGTTTGCGGGGCGGTGACCGGGGCCATCATGGTCATCTCCCTGAAATTCGGCCGCGGCCTTGCCGATGAAAAAGCGGTTGCTGAAAACACTTATCTCCTGGTTGGAGAGTTCATGAAGCGCTTCAGCGATCAGTACGGTTCCTGCCTGTGCCGGGTGTTGCTGGACGGCTGTGATCTGCAAAGCGAAAGCGGCCGGAAATTTTTCAAGGATAATGATTTGTGCGGAAAAATATGTCGTCCCTGCGTGGCTGATGCCGTCCGTTTTCTTGAAGACATTTTACAAAGACTAAAATAAAAAAGGCGGGGACTCGCGTCCCCGCCTTTTTTTTATGGATAAAAAAACTCGTTACTCGCCGAGGATTTCCTTGACCAGTTTTTCGGCTCCGTAGATCTTTTTCATTGCTTCAATTATGGCCGAGCTATGCACGGAAACGGTGCGGTTGGCGGTATCATCGTAGAAAAAACGCCCAATGAAGCTTTCAATGTTGCCGTCGAAGACCAGTCCGACCACTTCGCCGGAACGGTTAATAACCGGCGAGCCTGAATTGCCGCCGATAATATCGCCGGTGCAGACAAAGTTCAGCGGCGTGGAGAGATCCAGCTTGTCCCGGGCTTCGGCGACACGCTGGGGGAGCTGGAAGGGGAACTTGTTATCGAAGCTGGCGGCCCGGTCATAGAGGCCGTAAAAAGTGGTCTTGGAAGGGGCGATGGTGCCGTTCATGGCATAGCCCTTGACCGTGCCGTAGGAGAGTCTCAGGGTAAAGGTGGCGTCCGGGTAGGCGTTCTTGCCGTACACGGCGAACAACGCCTGGCCGATCTTTTCCCCGGCCGGCCGGGCGATGCTTTCGATGTTGTCTTCCTGCCATTTCTTCAATTCGCGCACAATGGGATCGAGTTTGCGGGCCAGGACGATGAAGCTGTCGGTGCAGTTCGCCACGGCCGCCTCTCCGCCTTCGACCAGTTTCTTTCTGAAAGCCGGGTCGGCGAGTTTGGTGCCTGAAATAAGCGACTTGGCCGTTTCCTCGGGCGTCTTGCCGCCCAGGGCTGCCTGGACGAACTGGTCTTCGGGCCCGAGTTCTTCAAGCTGCATTTTAAGGGAGTTGATGATCATCGCCTCTTCCAGGCCCGGGTAGATGGGGGCACGGGAAAACAGGCGGAAGCGCAGCGATTCGAGCTCTGAATCATGGAAGCCTTCCAGCCGCTTGCCGTCCGGCTTCTTGATTTCGGATACGTACTGCACGATCTGCAGGGCGATA
>SPCN01000265.1 GCA_004525465.1 Chrysiogenales bacterium
GGTTATTTCGACTGGCGCAGGAACTTCAGGAACTCGGCGTCGGTGGACAGGATCAGGATGGTCTCGCGGCCCATTATCTCGCGGTAGGTGTCGAGCGTCTTGACGAACTGGTAGAAGGCCGGGTCGCGGTTGTAGGCGGCGGCATAGATCTGGGTGGCCTCGGCGTCGGCCTTGCCCATGGTCTCCTGCCCCTGGCGATAGGCTTCCGACTCGATGCGCTTGGCTTCACGCTCCCTCTGGCCGCGGATCTCGGCGCTCTTGCCGTCCCCCTCGGAGCGATAGCGTTCGGCGATGCGCTTCCTTTCGGAGATCATGCGGTCAAAGACCTTTCTCTGCACGTCGTCGACGTAGTTGACCCGCTTCAGCTTGACGTCGCGCAGTTCGATTCCGTACTCGGGCGTGATGGCCGATGCGGCCTTGAGGATGATGGCGTTGATCTCGTCACGGCCGACCTCGACCTTTTCCAGCACTCTGGCCACGTCGAGGACCTCCTGCAGCTCACCGGTCGTCTCGAAGGGGCGGTTGGAGGAGCGCACGATCTCGATCAGGTCGTGGCTGGCGATGGCGTTGCGCGTTTCGCCGTCAATGATGTCGTCGAGGCGGGAGTAGGCGCCGCGCTCGTCGCGCACGCGCTGGAAGAACACCAGCGGATCGCTGATGCGCCAGCGGGCGTAAGTGTCAACCCAGATGTACTTCTTGTCCTTGGTCGGGATCTGGTTGGAGTCGCCGTCCCATTCGAGCCAGCGCTTCTCGAAAACATGGGTCTTCTGGATGAAGGGCAGCTTGACATGCAGGCCGGGGGTCATGATGGCGCCGCCCACCGGCTCGCCGAATTGGGTCAGGATGACCTGGTTGGTCTCGGAAACGATGTAATAGGCGTCACTCACTATGATCAGGGCCAGCAGGGCGGCAATGACAACGATGGCTATGGTTGTCTGTTTCATTTTTCCACCTCCTTCTTCAACTCCGCAGCCAGGTTGAGGAGCGGCAGGATGTTCTTTTGCTTTTCGTCGACGATCACCTTGCGGCCGATCTTGGGCATGATCTCATTGATCATCTCCAGGTAGAGGCGCTTGCGGGTCACGTCCGGGGACTTGGCGTATTCCTTGTGTATGGCGATGAAGCGCTCGGCCTCGCCGCGGGCGCGGTTGACGCGGGCCAGGGCGTAGCCCTCGGCGCGGCGCAGGATCTCCTCTGCCTCGCCGGAAACCCTGGGGATGGTCTGGTTGTAATCCGACCAGGCCTCGTTGATCTTGCGCTCCTTTTCCTGTAGCGACTGGTTCACCTCGTTGAAAGATGGTTTGACTTGTTCAGGAGGGTTGACGTCCTGGAAGATCAGTTGCTTGACGTCAATACCTATTTCATAGAGTTTGCAGAGCTCCTGCAGCAGGTCCTTGGCCTCGGCCGCTATCCTGGCCCGGCCGATGGTCAGGACCTCATCGACACTGTTGTCGCCGATGACCTTCCTGACCACGGTCTCATTCATGTAGCGGAAGGTGTCGTTGACGTTACGCACTTTGAAAAGATACTTGTAGGGGTCCTGGATCTGGTACTGCACGATCCATTCGGCGTCCACGACGTTGAGGTCGCCGGTGAGCATGGACGACTCCTTTTGGGCGTCCACCGGGGTCGAGTAGGTGGTAGTAATATTGGGCTCCACGGTGCGGAAGCCGAATTCCATCTTCAGCTGCCGCTGCACCGGTACCTTGGTCAACTGCTCGATCCCCAGGGGCAGTTTGAAGTTCAGCCCCGGCCCGCTGGTGCGCTGGTACTTGCCAAAGCGCAGCACCACTCCCGCCTCTTCCGGCTGTATCTGGTAGACGGAACCAAAAACGATGACCAGCCCGAAAATGACCGCAGCCGCGATCAAGATGGTTTTTTTTGAAAATTTTGGCATTTGTAACTGTTCCAACCTTTGGAAATCATAGCTCATATCAGCCTCCTCAGCGCCCGGCGGCTATGGTAAGCAAACGCAGTCGGGCCTATGCAGTACTGTATCCTATAAACATTTTTATTGCAAACCGCTCAACATCAGGTCGCGGTTTTTTATTAAAATTGCCGATCAGGATGAAAATGCAATATGGCGGCACGCGATGCCCTTTCCCATGTTGTGTTAAAATAGCATGATGCCGACAAAACTGCTGCTGTTCGTAGCGGGCCTGCTGCTGCTTGTAAAGGGGGCTGACTACTTCGTCAAGGCGGCGGCGACCCTGGCCAAGAAGCTCGGTGTCTCGGATTTCGTCATCGGCCTCACCCTGGTGGCGCTGGGCACCTCGGTGCCCGAGCTCGCCTCGGCGCTGACATCCGCCTTCAAAAAACAGGGCGGCCTGGCGCTGGGCACGGTCATCGGCGCCAACGTGGCCAACCTGCTGCTGATCACCGGCCTGGCCGCCGCGCTCACCGCCGTGCGCACGCGCAGGGAGATGATCGGCCGCGATGGCTACATCATGCTCGGGGCGACCGCGCTGTTCTGCCTGTTCGCCTGGAACGGGACCATTTCGCGGCTCGAGGCGGCGGCCATGCTGCTGATTTACGTTGCCTACACCCTGTTTCTTTTCACGGCCAAGGCGGGCCTGGAGGGGCAGTACGGCTTCAGGAGCTTCCTCAACTACCTGTTCCGCTTCCGGTATATCCTGACCATCAAACACGGCGTGCTGGCCGGCCTGGGCCGCAGCAAGGCTGGCAAGGCAACGGCCGTCGCCGACAGGAAGATCGAGCGGGCGTTCCGGGAGGGAGTCGCCAAGGACCTGCTGGTGATGCTGATCGCCGGGGCGGCGATCGCTTTCGGGGCCGACCTGTTCATCGGCGCCGCGGTCTATTTTGCCGGGCTCCTGAAGGTGCCGCCGGTGCTGGTCGGCGCCAGCGTGGTTGCGCTGGGGACGTCGCTGCCCGAGATGAGCGTCACCGTTTCGGCGGCCAGGAAGGGCTTCGGCAATATCGCCCTGGGCAATGTCCTGGGCTCGTGCATCACCAACATCGGCCTGATCATCGGTGCCTCGGGCCTGGTCTTGCCGCTGAAAACAACCCAGGCGCGGCTGCCCCTGCTGCTGGGCTTCCTGCTGCTGGCCAGTGTGCTGCTCCTGGTCTTTATCAGGAGCGCCTGGCGCATCCGCAGGTGGGAGGGAGCCATCCTGCTCGCGTTCTACGCCGCCTACGCGGCGCTGCTTTATTTCGTAATAAAGTGAAAAAAAGTGTTAGTGTCAGTGACAGTGTCAGGAAGAAAAGCAGCCTAAAAAAGATAATAAATTGATTTTATTTGTTTGAAGCGTTCCTGATCTTCTGCGATCCCTTGCCTTGAAAATTGCATCCGTTGGCAAAGACGGCTATGATGGGTCATGCTCTATTCGGAACCGCTGTTCCGGCCGCCGGCCGAGGCCGATTCGCTGATCGTCCAGGTCAGCGAGGGCTGCGCTTACAACCGCTGCCTTTTCTGTCCCATGTACAAGGGCAAGGATTTCCGCGTTCACTCTCCCGCAGAGATCGCCGCCCATCTGCGCAAACTGGATATCGCGTTCGGACCCGACCACACACGCGTTTTCCTGGCCGACGGCGACGCCCTGGTCATGGACACGGCCGATTTCCTGGCTGCCATGGCCCAGGTGTGCAGCGCTTTTCCCATGGTGCGGCGCTTTTCCGCCTACGGATCGGTCTTTTCCCTGGCCGCCAAAACCGTTGACGATCTGCTTAAATTGAAGGCGGCGGGATTGCGCAC
>SPCN01000137.1 GCA_004525465.1 Chrysiogenales bacterium
CATGGCCAGGTTATCTGCGGGAATTGACTTTGGCATAGAAGATCACGAACCTGTGAGCCTTATATTCATTTTGATCACTCCCACAGACAGAGCAGGAGAGTATTTGAAAGTTTTAGCCAAATTATCGAAATTTCTCAAGGAAAGGGAGCTACTCAAGAAACTCTTTGCAACCGATACCATTCAAGCCACTTGGCAACTGTTTGAGTCTGTCGACAACCAAGAGATCTAGAGCAAGAAAAATCAGCGTATCTCCAGTGACGTTATATAAGGAAGAGGCACGGTGGATGTACGCTGGGAAAAGCTGAACGCGTTGTTTGAAGCGGGTACCGTGGAAACATTACCTATAGACGAGCAGCCGTATGCCTGTAATAGAAGTTTGCAGGAACTTGGTCTGCGCAGAGCAACAATTTTGAAAAAAATCATTGTTTTATACGTTGACATTTCAGATCGTTATTTTTAAAATGCCTGAATGGGGAAAATTGATTTTCCACTCAGTAAACAACTGTCATCGTCCCGGCCCGGCAATGAATATGCCGGCTCTGATCAACGTCGGATTAAACTTATAGGCAAGGGCTACCTTCCCTGTTCTTCCCGGATCAGCGCTTCCGGCAAAGTTTGGCATCTTGCAGGAGAAGAAGCAATCGCATGAAAAAATTCTCTACCGAAGTTCATTTGAGCCGCGAGATGGGGCTCTGGGACGCCGCTTTGATCGGCGTCGGGGCCATGATCGGCGCCGGCATCTTCGTCCTGACCGGGATCGCGGCCGGGGTCGCCGGGCCGGGCCTCATCATCACCTTCTCCCTTAACGGCCTGGTGGCCCTGCTGACCGCATTCTCCTACGCCGAGCTCGGTTCCTGTTTTCATGACGCCGGGGGCGGCTACCTTTGGGTCAAGGAAGGCCTGCCGAAATGGAACGGGTTCATCTCGGGCTGGATGAGCTGGTTCGCCCATGCCGTGGCCTGCAGTCTCTACGCCCTGGGATTCGGGGCCTATTTCGATCTGGTCCTCAGGGAATTCCACGTCGTCATGCCTCATTGGGGATTTATCTCGCCCCAGAAAATTCTTGCGGTCGTGGCCGCCATCGCCTTTGCTTATGTGAATTTCCGGGGCGCATCGGAAACCGGCAAGGTAGGAAATTTCATCACCATAGCCAAGATCATCATCCTCATGATCTTTGTCGGCTTCGGCCTGGCCATCATTTTCCGCAAGCCCGACTGGCAGGCTGCATTCACTCCCTTTCTTCCCAACGGCTGGGGTGGAGTTTTTAAGGCCATGGGGTTGACCTTCATCGCCTTCCAGGGCTTCGAGGTCATCTCCCAATGCTCGGAGGAAATCAAAAATCCGAAGAAAAACATCCCGCGGGCCATTTTCCTCTCGCTGGTGATCGTCGTCCCCATCTACCTGCTTGTGGCCTTCACGGCGCTGGGGACCGTCCAGGCTGAGGGCATGACCTCCTGGGCTTACCTGGCTTCTCATAAAGAAACGGCGCTGGTCGAGGTGGCCAAGAAATTTTTTGTCGGCGGCGGCGTCATGCTCCTCGTCGGCGGCATCATCTCGACAATGTCGGCCCTGAACGCCACGATCTTTTCCTCGTCCCGCGTGGCCTTTGCCATGGGCCGGGACAGGAATTTTCCCGGTTTTTTCGGCAAGGTTCACAAGAAAAATTTTACGCCCCACCTTTCCATCGTCTTCTCCCTGTTCCTCGTTGTCCTCATGGCGATTTCCCTTCCCATTGAGGATGTTGCCGCTGCTGCCGACATCATGTTCCTGCTCCTCTTCCTGCAGGTCAATATCACCCTTATACGGCTGAGGAAGAAACGGCCGGACCTGGACCGCGGTTTCTTCACCCCGTTCTTCCCTTACCTCTCCATCTTGGGGATTGCCCTCCTGCTCTTCCTGGCGCTCTACATGTTCAATTACAGTCCCATCGCCTGGGCCGTTGCCGGGATTTGGATCATGTGCGGACTGTTCATGTACAAATCCTATGCGTCGAAACGGGAGATCGAGCATGTCAGGAAGATCAAATGCCTGGGAAGGCTCGAGTGCCAGGAATACAGGATCCTCGTCCCCCTGGCCAACGGGCGCACCGTGGAGAGCCTGGCCAGGATCGCCGAGGCCATCGCCAGAAAGCACAACGGCGAGGTCATCTTTCTCCATGTCAACGAGGTACGTGAGCGAGCGCCCCTGATCGCCGGGACCGTCGAAACAAAGTGGTCGAATTCCCTCTTCGAAAAGGCCCAGTCCTTCCTGGAGGAATCGAACCTCCCGACCAAGTCCATCCTCAACGTCTCGCATCGCATCTCCCAGGGTATCCTCGATACAGCCGTGGAAGAGGAATGCAACTTCATCATCCTCGGCCGAGAGAAGGATCCGGATTTCATGGAAAGGATGTTTTCCTCGATCATCGACAGCGTCATCGCCAAGGCTCCCTGTGAAGTCGCCGTCCTGCACGGGCAGATGCCGGCTGATAAAGTCAAGATCATCCTCATTCCCTTCGGTCGGGATATCCACACCCTTTTGGCTACCGAGGTCGCTCCTGCATTTATCGATTATTTCAACTGCCGGGTCAGGATCGTTCTCGTTTTTGAGCCCGACACCGGCACTGCTGAGAAAGAAGAGCGGGAAAGGACCGTCAGAGAGCTCATTGCCAAAAACTCCCTCCAGGCCGAATTGAAGATCCTGCACAATGTCGATATTCTGCGGGGCATCCTGGCCGAAGCCAGGGACGCCGACATGATCCTGATGGGAGGCCGGTCCGGCGATTTCCTGGAGCTCTTCCTGGGAAGGTCGCTGGCCCAGGAAATCACGGAACAGAGCCCTTGCCCCGTCCTGTGGGTCAAGGAATATGAGGAGCGCAAACCGCTCTGGAAACTCCTTCTGAAGCCATTGAAAAAACCGGGAGAGAAAGATGAATATGAATTTTAAGGAACTCATTAATGACCTGGGTCAGAAGATCATCGCCTTCATGCCGAACCTGCTGGGCGGATTGCTGCTCCTTCTCCTGGGCTGGTTCATCGCCTGGATAGCCAAACGAATCATCATCCAGATCCTGGTCATCCTGAGATTTGACAGGTTATTTATCAGGTTCCGTTGGAAAAGCAGTCTTACCAAGGCCGACATCCGCTATGCCCTTTACAACCTGATCGGGAACATTGCGTTTGTCATCGTCTTCCTGATCTTCCTGAATTCGGCCCTGGCCGCCATGAAGCTCACGATCCTGTCAAGTCTGATCGAACAGGGAGTACTCTTCATCCCGCGGCTGATCGTCGCCCTGGTTATCTTCGGAATCGGCTGGCTGATCGCTTCCCGCACCGCCAACGCCGTGGCTCATTCGCTCCTCAAGGAGAGAGTGTCAGGCGCATCTCTTTTCGCCAAGCTCCTCAAATTCATCATCGTGCTCTTCTTTTCGGCAATGGCCCTGGTGGAGCTCAACATTGCCAAGGAGATCGTGTTAATAGGCTTCGGGGCCTTGCTCTTGACCCTGAGCGTATCCATGATCATTGTGATCGCGGCCAGCCGGGAAAGCCTTAAAAACTTCTTCAATCGCGATAAAAAAAATCAGCCCTGACCGGTGAGCGGCGTGCCTGTCAAGTATACCCGGCCTTCCTGTTTAACCCGTCCCCTTTACTTCCGCAGAGACGCTTTTGAAAAAATGTAATCGGGGATATTTTCATTGAAAGTGATCGAATCGACGATCATTTCGGTCCCGGTTCCTTCTTTCAATACATCCTTGTATAATGCGGTTTTGGGGACCCATCTTCCTTCAACCTGCATCATCTCACCTAGTGTGATTTGCTTGAGCAGTTTGCCGCTTTTCGCGTAAAGATTTTCTTTTAGTATGATGAAACGTTCCTGGTCCACCCAGATTTTTCTTGTATCGTAGGCTATTTCCTTTTTTTTCGCCTTCAACTCCAATATCCATACCGGACGGTTTGCGACCGTGTCGGGACCTATGATTTTCGCTTCATACATGTTTTGGAGGAACGGATCCTCCATCATGTCTTCGTAGGATAAATCCGAACCCAGCACCGATTGGCGCAGCATGTGCCCGCTGATTAAAATAATCCTGTCCGTTGCCGGTGAATAGGTCCAAAGCTGATCGCCCAGTTTCAACATCTTGGTTCCCTTTTCCCGGGCCGGGGCGAGATATTCCGTAAATGAATGGTCGATACTTCTCTGCCACGATTTTGCTTCAATAGTTCTTTCGCCGCGTCGGCCGTGTATGATCATTTTGGACACAACTATCTTACTGTCGGATAGGGTATTTTTATCCACCCTTTCAATTATCTCTTGTGCCGACGGTGCTTGGGAAAAGAGCAGAGCCGGCAAAATCAATAACAAGGTTGTCATTGCATATTTCATACTTCAAGCTCCTTGAACAGTTGCGATGTTTGTCTTTTATAAATGCCGATTCCGGCAATTGCTGTTCCCAGCACGGTTGAAATAATTCCCGGCGCGAAGCCGATGATGAAGCTGCCGAAAGTTACCTGGGCACGATAAACACTCGATATCATCAACGCTGAATTCTTAAAAAGAAAACCGAAATTGAGCCCATAAATCTGCATCAAATAGGCGACAGCAACGCCGGCGAGCGTTCCCAAAACAGAACCAAAGATGCCTATCGACACAGATTCCAGGATCAAGGTTTTATAAATGTGTCCTCTGGCTTCGCCAATGGCCATCCTGACGCCGATTTCACCGTAGCGGCGCAGGCTTCCCATCAGGCCCGCATTCCATAAAACAATCGACATGGCAACCACGAATATCATAATGATAATGATTGACATTGAATCAATCAGACCGAGATAATCGGCTAGTCCGCTTTCGTCCGGCAGTGTCCCCATCTGCGGCGAAAATTGGTTGTCGCTGTCTTTGAATTCTTTATTGAACGCCGCTGCCATGATCGGGGCCTGTTTTTCGTGATAGATGTCATCCGGGAAGAATCCCAGTATTTCACCGGCCGTATCCTGCATATCCAGGGCAACTTGAATATCGGAAATATCCGCGAAAATAGTGCCACGATCCATGGCCGCGACCCCGAACTGAACCGTTCCCGCAATTTTAAAATTTGTCATGGCCATGCTGCCGTACATGGTTGAGCTGATCAGTGTTGCCGTATCACCGGGAGAAACCTGCAATTTTTTGGCGAATTCATCACCGATTAAAATTTCGCCGGCCTCTTTCGGCATGCGTCCGCGCCTGAGGGCTTCTTTCACCTTGAGCAGTCTGATCTCAACACTGGAACTGGAAAACAGATTCAATGCCATGCCGCTGACCGGACCCTGGGTTTTCGTTTCCCCTTTTTCATCCGGGATATCCAGCAAGCCGCCGAATTTGATGCGCGGCGTCCAGATCATTTCGGGATATTTTTCATTCAACACATCAAGCAACTTGGCGACCCCGATGAAGGCCAGGTCATTGGGATTTTGATTGGCTTCCTTGGCATAGGCCTGGGCCATGATTCGCACGTGCCCGGTTTGGTAATGGGCCGTGGATCTAACCATGTCCGCCATGACACCGTTCATGAATGAGTATATAAAGACAGCCAGAAAAACGCCGATAAAAACGGTCAACACCGGAAAGAGTGACCGTGAGCGGTCGCGCATCAGACCTTTCAATAAAAAATTAATCATGTCAATTTCCCTCTTAGGGCGTCTGTCGGTTCAAGTTTGGCGATTTTCCTGGTCGGCAGGTAACTGACAATCGTCGTCACTATTAAAACCAGCAGTATTGTGGCGACGACCAGACCGGCAGTGAAGGTCGGGAAAATTCTGCTCCCCATTGCAAAACCGAAACTATCCGATGCTTCCGGTAAACCATATCCGGTTCTGGCAACATGAATAAGCAAGGGCAGCCCATAAGCCGCTGCGACAAATGCCGCCAAAACAGCGTGTATGGCGCCTTCCAGGGTAAACAGCTGAATGATCTTTGAACGAGTCATGCCCAAAGCCATCAAAGTGCCCATCTCCTTTCTTCTGCGAAAGATGGATAGTACTTGCGTGTTAAAAATGGCCAGCATGGCCAATAACAACAGGACAATATAAAAAATGCTGCCGCCAATTGATTTTGTCAGGAAAAGCGCCCGTAAATCCCGCAGCAAAAATTCAAGGTCCTTGTATTGCCAATGATCGACCTCGGCGTTGAAACTTGAACCTTTTTCCAGGACAATGATCGTTGCTTCACCGGGCATGGCCGTCATTTCCCGCATTTTTTCGATGGGGATCCAAAACTGCCCGTTGTCGATCTCCGAAACATCGGTTTTCATCACTGCCGCTATTTTTATTTCATTGGCATCGAAGGTGCCGTTGGTGTCCCGCCAGCGAATGGTAATATAATCGCCGACTTTCAGGCCGGCGCTTTTTGCCATGCGGCTGCC
Source organism: Chrysiogenales bacterium (assembly GCA_004525465.1). GTDB lineage: Bacteria > Acidobacteriota > Aminicenantia > UBA2199 > UBA2199 > UBA2199. The sequence goes on from SPCN01000137.1 coordinate 6,377, forward strand.
GATCAAAGCCGGAATGGATTCCTTATCGTTTGTCAGTACGGAAGTTGGAATGGATAAAATGTTTTGCTGCGG
>SPCN01000185.1 GCA_004525465.1 Chrysiogenales bacterium
ACCGCAAACCTGTTTCCATGTTCGTGATGGTCGCCTTCACGATCATGATGTGTTTCTGGGCCAACCAATCCCCGGCGGCGCCGGCAGCTCCGGCGCCTGAAAAAAGTTCGACCGCAGCAGCGGCAAGCGCGGAGGAGGAAAGCCCCGGCTTCATTGAACAGGAGGAATCCACTCCTGTCGTTAAAAAAGGGAAAAAATTCCCCTGGCTGATCGTCGGTGCCGTGGTCGTGATCGGCGCGGCGGCCGTTTATTTCCTGGTCGTTAAAAAGCCAAAATACACCCTTACCGTCTCCCTCGGCGGCGCGACCGGAACTCCCGCAGCCACGGAAAAATTCAAAAAGGGAGCGGCAGTGGCTTACAACTACGCGGCCCAGAGCGGCTACGTCAACCTGGAAGTCAAGCTGGATGGGACAGTCGTTCCGGCTTCCGGCACAGTGACCATGGACGCAGACCATTCCCTCACCGCAACGGCGGTCCAGGGCTCCGCCATTCAGGTGAGCTCCAACCCGGCCGGCGCCCAGATCTTCGTGAACAACAGCAATTCCGGATTCACCACCCCGCATACGTTTCTATACACCACCGCGGTGACCAGGACGGTGCTGCTGCGGCAGTGCGGCTACAAGGATTACAGCAAGACGGTCACGGCTGCCCTCGGTCAGACGGTCACTGTGGAGACATCCCTGGTCCAGGGTCTCCGCGAAGAATTCACCGCGCCCGCGGCTTCCTGCTGGGCCCCGCGCGTACCCGGCAACTGGACGACCAGCGCCGGAGTGTACAAAATGAAAACCAACGTGAGCGAAAGGGACTTCAGCTGCTACGGCTTCGCTTTCCCTGTGAACTTCACGCTGGAAGTGAAATTGAAGCTGGTCAAGGGAAATACGAGTCATGCAATCGCCGTTACACTGGCTGATACAAGCAACATGACCGCTTTCAGCGGCTACGCTTTCCAGTTCATCCCGTCGAGTAAAACTTATTCCGTCTGGAAATATCAAAATAAAAACTATATTTCGGGCACCTCGACCTCCAATGCAGCGATCAAAAGCTGGACCTCCAATTCCCATGTCCATGGCCTGAACCAGTGGAATACGATGAAGATCGTCCGGGCCGGCAGCAGTTATTCCCTGTACTTCGACAACACCCTGGTCTTTTCCTTCAGCGACTCAACCTACAATGCCCGCTATGTCTGCTTGAATGCCTACATCAACAGCGCATTGACCGAAATGCAATACGATTACGTTCACCTTGATGTCAGCGGCGCGGCCGTGCCCACCTTCACGGAGCCGGCGCCGGCGGCCCAGGCCATAACAAGCGTTGACGAAAACGGTATATAAAAAGACAAGATGAATTAAGGCTCGATACCGCGGGGAGAGGGCCCCTTCCTCTCCCCGCGGAGCCCATGAAGGCTGTTCGCCGCAAAAGATGCGCTGAAGCCATGCCGCTGAACAGGAAATCAACCCACAGGGCAAGGACGCATACAATCGGTTGACAGGCGGGGGCATTTGTTGTACACTTCCGCCCGAGACAGCCATGTGCAAAAATAACTTTTTCACGCACAGCATGATCATGCCCGGCCCGGACTCGGCGCTTTCCCTTTAAGCGCTAGTTCGGGAAATCCCCCCATCTAACCAATTCCCCAAAAACCAAAAATGGAGGCATATCATGTCCAAAACTGTCAAAGAAATCAATCAGAAAATACTCGATAAAACCGTGCGCGTGGTCACGGCCGCCGAGATGCCGGCGATCGTGGAGGAACTGGGTGCCGAAGGCGCCGCCGCTGCAGTAGATGTGGTCACCACCGGCACCTTCGGGGCCATGTGCTCCTCGGGTGTCTGGCTTAATTTCGGCCACTCCGAACCGCCGATAAAAATGACCCGCGTCTGGCTCAACGATGTCGAGGCCTATGCCGGAGTGGCGGCCGTGGATGCCTACCTGGGCGTCACGCAAGCATCCGAGACTTTGGGCATGAATTATGCCGGCGCCCATGTCATTGAAGATTTGCTGCTGGGTAGACCGGTAGTGCTGCGCGCCGTCTCCTATGGCACGGACTGCTATCCACGCAAAGAGATCCTCACCGAGATCACCCTGGCCGATTTGAACCAGGCGATCATGTGCAACCCGCGCAACGCCTACCAGCGCTACAACGCCGCCGGCAATTCCAGCGCCCGCATCCTGCACACCTACATGGGCAAGCTTCTGCCCGGCTGCGCCAATGTCAACTTTTCCGGCGCCGGCGAACTGTCGCCGCTGATGAATGATCCCAACCTGGAAATCGTCGGCATCGGCACGCGCATTTTCCTGGGGGGCGGCATCGGCTATATAACCGGTTCCGGCACCCAGCATAACCCCGGCGCCCAATTCGCCACCCTGATGGTGCAGGGCGACCTGAAGCAAATGACGGTCGAATTTCTCAGGGCGGCGTTTTTTTATGGCTACGGCAGTTCCCTGTATGTCGGCATCGGAATTCCCATTCCTGTTCTCAACTCCGCCATCGCCAATAAAACAGGCATTCGCGACCGCGACATCGAGACCGATGTCATGGACTACTCGGTGCCCTCACGCAGCCGGCCGGTCCTGGGCAGGTTCAACTACGAACAGTTGAAGTCGGGTACGGTCCGCATCGGCGGCCGCGAAATACCCACCTCCCCCCTGGTCAGCTACAGCAAGTCCGGGCAGGTGGCCCTGACCCTGAAACAATGGATCGAGGGAGGGAGTTTTCTTTTGAGCGAACCGGTGGCCAAAATTCCCGCTCAAGGCTCCGCCGAGCCGCTGGCCCTGAAGCCGCCTGCGCAGCGGCCGGATCTTGTTTACAGGCGCCGTCCCACGGTCCTGTCCCGGCCGGCTTCGCCGCTCATCGCCTGGGATGGGGAGTTGTGCTTTTCCTGCGGACAATGCCTGGCCATCTGTCCCATGAAGGTCTTCAGCCGAAACGCGAAGTGGCTGGTGAACGCGGATACTGAGAAGTGCACGGGCTGCGGCCGCTGCGACCGCCTCTGCCCGGTGGGGGCTATTGGCGGAGGGCAGAATGGCCGATGACGTGATCAGGAAGCAATTTCATATCAAGGAAACCCATGCCACGGTGATAGCCGCGGAGCGCTTCATGTCCCTGGCGGAGCGGACGCTGTCTGCGGCCCGGGAAGAGATCGAGACCTATATCACCGGCCAGCCGCGTTTCCTCACCTCACTGGAGCCGCTGCTCATCGACATGGAGGCACCGGGAGTGGCCAGGCGCATGGCCGCTGCCGCCGCCCTGGCCGGGGTCGGTCCCATGGCCGCGGTAGCCGGCGCTATCGCCCAGGTCACGGTTGAGGCGCTGGTCGCGGCCGGCGCCAGCCACGTCATCGTGGACAACGGCGGCGACGTGGTGCTGCGCATCGATCGGCCGGTGAGGATCGGCATCTTCACCGGACCGGCAAAGATCCGCGACATCGCCTTGAGCTTTGAACCGCGGCCGGGGATTTTTTCCGTCTGCACCTCGTCGGGGACGGTGGGTCATTCGCTCTCCTTCGGCCGCGCCGACGCGGCGATGGTCGTCGCCGAAAGCGGCAGCCTGGCCGACGCCATGGCTACCGCCCTGGGCAATCGCGTCAGGGAAACGAGCGAGGAGGCCATCGACCAGGCCATCCGCGACACCCAGGCGGACGGGGTCGAGGGGCTGCTGGTCGTAGCCGGCGACCGCCTGGGCCGGGGCGGGAAATTACCGCAAATCATCCGCGTTCCCGTCAACACCAGGATCATCAGCAAATCCGCGAGGCCATCATGAAAAAAATCAACGCTGCCGTATTGGGATGCACCGGCCTGGTGGGGCAGCAGTTCATCCGCCTGCTGGACGATCATCCATATTTCGAATTGTCCTGCCTGACCGCGTCGCCGCGTTCCCGCGGTAAGCGCTGTGGCGAAACGACCGCCAATGGTGGCCAGCCGGCCCTGGGCGAAAAAACCGCCTCATTGGTGATCCGGGAAACAACGGCCGCCGCCGTCATCCAGAGCGGCGCGCGCGTCGTGTTTTCGGCCCTGCCCGCCGCCATCTCCGGTGAATTGGAAATGGAGCTGCGCAAGAACGGCTTGTTCATCTTCAGCAATGCCAGTTCGCACCGCATGGATGCCCTGGTACCGCTGCTGATCCCCGAAGTCAATAGTGCGCACCTGGAATTGGCACGGGCCCAATTGCGGGAATTCCCCGGCTTAATCATCACCAATTCCAATTGTTCGGTGGCCGGGCTGGCCATGGCCTTGAAACCCCTGACCGCTTTCGACGTGCAAGCCTTGACCGTTACCACCTTCCAGGCCGTTTCCGGTGCCGGTCAGCGCGGCGTCGCCGCCTGGGATATAATGGGCAACGTCATACCCCATATCGCCAATGAAGAGGAAAAAGTCGCAAGCGAAACCAAAAAGATCCTGGGTACGCTGGCGGGAAAACAAATCAAAGATCATGGCCTGGAGATATATCCCTCCTGCAGTCGCGTTCCGGTGCGAGAGGGGCACCTGCAGAGCGTCAGCGTCGAATTTGCCGCTCCGGTCAGCGCAAGCGAGATTGCGGCCGCGTTATCCGGGTTCAGCGCCGAGCCGCAGCAAATGGCCTTGCCGACGGCACCGCGCCGGCCGATCATTGTGCTCGACGCCCCGGACCGCCCCCAGCCGGCATTGGATGCCTGGGCCGGCGAGCCGGAGCGGGCCCGGGGCATGGCCGTGACCTTGGGCCGGCTGCGCTGCCGGGGCAAGCGCTGCAGTTTTTTCCTGTTGGTGCACAATACGGTGCGCGGAGCGGCCGGGGGCTGCCTTCTGAACGCCGAGCTGGCCCTGAAAAAAAGGCTACTGGGAGGAAATTGAAATGACAAAGGTAATGAAATTCGGCGGCGGCTGTCTGCAAGATGGCCGCACTTTTCTGAAAGTGGGCGAAATCATTGGCCGGCAAAAGAGCACCGCCATTGTGGTTTCAGCAGTCTCCGGCATCACCGAGCAACTGTTGACCGCCATCGAGCAATCCAAAAAGAGCGAAAAGAA
>SPCN01000484.1 GCA_004525465.1 Chrysiogenales bacterium
CAAAATTTTAGGCACTTTAGGCATTTTAGCTCATTTTAGGCATTTCTTTATATGTCCAGAGACACCACCCGATGGATCTCCTCAATGGTGGTCATATGTTGCAGGACTTTCTCATACCCCGCTTGTTTTAACGTTTTGTTACCATTTCTCCTGCCGTATTCTCTTATGGCGTCGATGGTCGGATTTTCCAAAATCAAGGATTGAAGGTCCTGATTTATTGCAAGCAGTTCATAAATACTGATGCGCCCCTTATAGCCGGAATCATAGCAGGTTGAACACCCCTGGCCTTTATACAGGCGAAGCTGTTTATCCGAATCAATGCCCAGTTCCTCGATAACAGTTTTGGGAGCATAGTAATCTGTCTTACAATCCGGACAGACCGTTCGTACCAATCGCTGGGACATGCTGGCAATCAATGAGGATGACAGCAGATAGGGTTCAACCCCCATCTCAAGGAGCCGTGTGATTGCGCTGGGGCTGTCGTTGGTGTGCAGGGTTGACAGCACCAGATGACCGGTAAGAGACGCCTGAATGGCGATCTCGGCCGTTTCCCGGTCCCGAATTTCGCCCACCATGATGATGTCCGGATCCTGCCGCAGGGCGCTCCGTATAAATGTGGAAAATTTCAGGCATATGGCAGCATTGGTCTGGTTTTGATTGATATTTCTCAATTGATATTCCACCGGATCTTCGATGGTGATAATATTTCTTTCCGTAATATTGAGAAGGGTTAAGGCAGCGTACAGGGTGGTGGTTTTGCCGCTGCCCGTGGGCCCACAGACCAGGATCAGGCCGTGTGATTTTTTAAGGAGTGATTTGAACTGATCCAGGAGCACGGGTTCAAACCCCAGGGCATTAAGATCCAGAAGGGCCTTTTTCCGGTCGAGAATCCTTAAAACCACTTTTTCGCCATGAACTCCCGGCATGGAAGAAAACCGAAGATCGATGATGCGCCCGGCGACAGTGACCTGAATACGACCATCTTGCGGCAGACGGCGTTCGGCGATGTTAAGATTGGCCATAACTTTGAGTCTGGATATCACGGCGGGATGAAAGTCAATTTTTTGGGGCGCAAGCGCGTATAAAATACCATCGATTCTTACCCTGACCCGCAGGTTGTCTTCCTGGGGCTCGATATGAATATCGCTGGCGTTATCCCGGATGCCCTTTAAAAGAATCATGTTCACCAGGTTGATAACCGGGCTTCCTTCAGCCATTTCAGCAATTTCGCTGATTGCTCTTTCCGAGCGGGTCTTAACAACGTCAATGCCGGAATCATCGAAGTCGGTCATCAGATCATCAATGCTCACATTTTCCTGATAGGCTTGAGGGATGGCCTCTAAAATATCTTCTCCACGACAGATGACCGGCTGTACGCTCAGGTTGGTTAATTTTTTGATTTCATCAAAAATAAAAAAGGCATAAGGATCTGATGTTGCCAGAGCTAAAACATTTTTTACGACGAACATGGGAATAACCTGATAATGAAGGGCCTTTTCTTTGGGTAAAACATGGACGATCTTGGGATCGATCAGGCCCTTGCGTAACCAGACATGTGGAATACCGAGCTGTTCCCCCAGGATTTTTGTTAACTCTTCATTGGAGATAATTCCGTGTTCGATGAGTATCTGGCCGAGCGGCATGGCGTTCTTCTCTTGAATTTGGAGAAAATTAGTCAGTTGATCCGGCGTTAATTTGCCTTTATGAACCAGAATTTCCCCCAGCCGTCTTCTTCTTGGAATAAAATTTATGCTCATGGGTTTGTGTTTCATTGCCTCGTGCATATCTTCATAAACAAAAAGCAGATTGATGATTCGGGTGGCCAACAGGATATCCCGACAAACTTCGCTCAAGCCGACAATTTTCAATACACCCCCGTTGCTTTTCAACTCGGCATGGGTTTGAGCCAACATTTCCAGCGCCGCACTATCCAAAAAACCCACGTGTTTAAAATCTAAGATAATCTCTGTATTGCTCAGCTGAATTGCATCTTCAATTTTCTTTTCAATTTCA
>SPCN01000190.1 GCA_004525465.1 Chrysiogenales bacterium
GAAGCTGCGGTTGCGATGGTCGCGCTCGTCCAGGGATACCCTGCGCAACAGGTCGGCCCAATTGGCAAATTCACCATAAGCCCTGGCCAGCGGGCTGATAACCGCTTGTTCCTCCCATTCCGGGTGTTCGCAAACAAATTCCGCGTATGAGCGTTCGGCATGGTCTTCGAACTCGGCATTGAAACAAATCGAGCGGCGCAGCGAAAATTTCGCCAGCGCCCAGGCAAAAAGGCGGTAGGAAAAAACCATCAGCCGGACAACGAGCGGACTGAGAAACCAGGGTTGCTTGAGTTTTTCTGCCGTTATCTTCTCATGCAGCAGCAGCAAGTGCTGGTATTCATTATCCTGGGCTTCCCGGGCCCAAACCATGAGTTGCTGCGCCCGGCTCATCAGCTTATCGTTGCCATAGCAGCGGCTGAGCTTCTGGTACTGGCGGATTTCCCAGGCCCGGTAGGGAACTCCGGCCAGTATCTCCAGGAGCTTCACCTTGAAAAGGGTGGTTTTGCTGCCGGTCAACAGATCGAAAGATATAAAAAACAGCCGGGCCATGAACGAGTATTTCAGGCCGGGCCGTGCCAGCGTCGCTTGTTGCTCTTTTTTCAGGTCAATTCGCTTGTCCATCATTTTCCTCCGCATCCCTGAATTGACGAATACAGAATTTCAGGATCAAGGATTATTTTAACAGAAACGGCCTTGCCATTCAAAATGGCTCCGGCAGCGAAAATGGATCTGGTAGAATTTATTGCAATCGGAAAAACAAATATTGAAATAAAAAATGATTTGTGTTTGAATATAACTTAATAAAGGAGTGGGAAATGAAGAAATTAACGATTTTTTTAACTATGTTTATTTCAGTATTCTTTTTACAGGCCGAGACCATCGCCAATGTCACTGCTTGCAAAAACCTGACATTGACCATCGACCGGGGCGCCATGGACGGCGTCGTATCCGGCTTGAAAGGAATTGTCAAGGCGGTCTATAAAGAACCCAGCGGCGAATATACCATCAATATCGGAATTTTCACGGTACGCAAGGTTTACGAACGCACTGCCGAAGTGGTGATCGAAATCGGCAAGGGGTTGAATCCCGCCGATGCCCGCTACGTGGTATTCGATCCGGACCTGGTTCCCAGCGAGAGCAAAAGCGAAACCGCGCTCCCGGCCAAAGTCGTGGAAAGCGCCGATTGGCATCTGGAACAAGGAGACAAAGCCGCCAATGAAGGAAAATTCAAGTCCGCACAGGAACACTACCAGAAGGCGCTGGCCCGGGAACCCAAAAACCTTGTGGCTCAGGAAAAATGCAGCGAAATAAAAAAAAAGATTACCGGCGCCGATCGCAAAGTTAAATTCAATGAATACTTGAAAAAGGCCGACGCCAACTATGAAAAAAACAATGTCAAATATGCATTTTTATACCTGATCGAAGCGTTGCGCATGTTTCCCGAAGGCAGCTCCGAAGTGAAGAGCCGCTTGACCGTGATGGTGCAGGAATATCCCCAGGAAATAGAAGTACTTTTAACGGAAAAAGCCAAGGAAATGAAGGACGTCCGCGAGCAAATCGACAACATGCTGGATAACCGCAGCGCCGGCAAACCGGCTGTGGTCAAAACCAGCGCCCAAGAGGTCAAGGGCAAAGCAGACAAAATCTATCAAAACGAAAAAGGCTTTTGGGAAGCTGTGTTTCTCAATAACATCACCATGATCTACATTCCGGAAGGGGAATTCACCATAGGTTCACCGGCCCGGGAAGGTGATGCGGACGAACATCCGGCTCATAAAGTCTTTCTCTCCGGGTACTGGATTGGTAAAACCGAGATTACTTTCTCTCAATTTGACGCTTTTTGCCAGGAGACGGGATTGGAAAAACCGGAAGACGAAGGTTGGGGCCGGGGTGAGCGGCCTGTGATTTACGTCTCCTGGAAAGAAGCCAATAATTTCTGCGCCTGGTTGGAGAAAAAGACGGGATTTGCCTTTCGCTTGCCGACCGAGGCCGAATGGGAAAAAGCCGCCCGCGACCGCTTCCCCTGGGGCAACACCGCGCCGGCAAACCACTTGGCCAATTTCAACAAATATCTCATGAAAACCAATACGGTGGGATCTTATCCAAAGGGAGCTTCGCCGTACGGGGTGCTGGATATGGCCGGAAATGTCTGGGAATGGCTGGCCGACTGGTATGACGCCGATTATTTTGAAAATTCTCAGGATAACGATCCACAGGGTCCGGAAAGCGGATCGGAACGGGCCGTGCGCGGCGGTTCCTGGGCCCACAGCGCCGAATTTATCCGCTCGGCTAATCGCAGCCAGGAAAATCCAAACAGTAAACTGAATATTCTGGGCTTTCGCATAGGTTTATCCTGCAATCGCCAGCAACTTGATGCAATGCTGGAAAAAACAGCCGGAGCTGAACCAACTCCGATCAAGACCAACGCCCAGGAGACCGAATACAGCGAGCCTTTCTTAAAAAAAATCGCTGGCAAAGCCGAGAAAATCTATCAAAATGAACAAAGCTTCTGGGAAGCGACTTTTCTAAAAAACATCACCATGATTTACGTCCCGGAAGGGGAATTCACCATCGGCTCCCCAAGCCAGCAGGGCGATGATGATGAACACCCGGCCCACAAAGTGTTTGTCGCCGGCTTCTGGATCGGTAGAACCGAAGTGACTTTTGAGCAATACGACCTCTTCTGTACGGAAACCGGCCGGGAAAACAGCGAGGACGAAGGATGGGGAAGGGAAAAACGTCCGGCTATTTACGTTTCCTGGAACGATGCCCGGGATTACTGCGCCTGGCTGACAAAAAAAACCGGACTGAAATTCCGCCTGCCCAGCGAAGCCGAATGGGAAAAAGCCGCCCGCGACTATTATCCCTGGGGCAACACCCTCCCCGCCGCCGCGCTGGCCAATTTCAACAAGAACAGCATGACAACCAGCCCCGTGGGTTCATACCCCAAGGGTGCCTCACCATACGGTATCCAAGACATGGCCGGCAACGTGTGGGAATGGATTGGCGACTGGTACGATTCCGGCTTTTACCGCAATTCACCGTTCAAAAATCCCCAGGGGCCGAAATCGGGTTCGGCGCGGGTGGTGCGCGGAGGATCCTGGGCCAACGACAGCGAGTTTATCCGTTCGGCCAACCGCAGCCAGGAAGACCCTGCCAGCAGGTTGAATATTCTGGGTTTCCGTTTGGCTTTGGACAGCAATTGAAGCGCTGCCCCGAAAACCGAGTTATCCTTTTAAAAACTGCCTGGCTATTATATAATACGGGTATGAATCATGTTGTATACATGGCTGCATGCTTTCCGCGGGCAAGATAAAATGAAATCAAAATGAAAGTGCAATGCCCTAATTGCGGCCATGTCCAGGAATTGGATTGCGAATACAAGATCTGTATGAATTGCGGCGGACCGGTAGATGAAAACAATTCCCGTATTCTGAAAAACCCCAGAAAAGGCAGGGGCAGGCAGGGACTGGCCATCGTCGCCTTTTTCCTGTTCCTGTTTGTTTTCTTTTTCTGGTCAAAGTATCTCGGCAGTTACGGCATGGCTATCAGCGCCCTGTTTTATATCTGGGGTTTCTATAAAAACTATTTGAACAAAAGAAACGCAGGCGGATAATATGGCCATCAGGGAAAATCTCGAACTGATCCAAAATAACATTGAGAAAGCCTGCCAGCGGGTCAAAAGAGATCCCCGGCAAGTGCAGATCCTGGCCGTCTGCAAAGATCAGGGCCCGGAAAAAATAAGACAAGTGCTTGACCTGGGCATCCGCCTGCTGGGGGAAAACAAGACCCAGGAAGCCGAATTGCATATGCAATATTTAGCCGGATCAAATATAAACTGGCATTTTATCGGCAAACTGCAAAAAAACAAAATAAACAAGATATTGGGCATGTTTCATTTCATCGAATCGGTCGACGGGGTCAAATCCCTCGAGCATATTCACAAAAGGGTGGACGATCCCATCGAAGTGTTTATTGAGATCAATATCGCTGAAGAAAAAAGCAAGTCCGGTTTTACCATCGAGGGATTAAAAAAAGCCATCCCGTATATTTCCAACTTGAATAAAGTGACCGTTTCCGGACTGATGGCCATTCCCCCCTACTTCGAGGATGCAGAAAAAATCAGGCCGTATTTTTCCAGACTGCGCGAAATGCAAAACACCATCAACCATATGGCCATCCCCAATTTGAAAATTTCCCACCTATCCATGGGCATGAGCCACGATTACGAAATAGCCGTGGAAGAGGGCGCCACGATCGTCCGCATCGGTACAGCACTGTTCGGCAGGCGGAAAGCATGAGCCTGGACATGCCGCCCATGATTCCCGGCAAGGAGAAAGCATGAAATTGACACCACAGGAGATTTTAAGCCAGACTTTTTCGGTTAAGATCAAAGGCTTCCATCCCGATGAGGTCAAAAGCTTCCTGCAGCAGATTGCCGAAACCCTGGAAAGCGAGATTCAGGAAAAAGAAGAAATGAAAGCCAAAATGGAAAAACTACGTGAAAACCTCGGCAAACTTGAAAAAAAAGACGAATTGCTGCGCGACACCCTGATTGCCGCCCAAAAGTTTTCCAGTGAGATCAAGGCTAATTCCCATAAAGAAGCCGAGCTGATCACCCGGGACGCGGAAATGAAATCCGAGGAGATCATCAAGCACGCCGCGATCCGCCAAATGGCCATCAGGGAAGAGATCAAAAACCTGCAGTTCAAAAGAAAGGAAATTGAAAGCGACATCATCCACCTGCTGAACTCGCTGAAGGAATTGATCGAAACCTACCACAAGCAGGATGAGGAATTCGACAAGATAGAATACATGGGGAA
>SPCN01000218.1 GCA_004525465.1 Chrysiogenales bacterium
CAGGATGGGGCGCAGCCGCCGGCGCCCGGCCTCCTCGATGGCCTGGCGCACCGCCATCTTGTCGCGCCGGCGCAGCAGGTTGGTATGGTCCACCAGCAGGATGGCGTTGTTGACCACGATGCCGCCCAGCATGATGCAGCCAATGTAGGACTGCATATTGAAGGTGGTGCCGGTGATCAGCAGCATCCAGATGACGCCGATGACCGCCAGCGGCACCGAGAACATGACGATGAAGGGATCGCGTATCGATTCGAACTGCATGGCCATGACCATGTAGACCAGCATCAGGGCCAGGATGATGCTGATCAGCAGCTCGCGGAAGGCCTTCTGCTGCTCCTCGAAGTCGCCGGTGAAGGTGACCTCGAAGTCGCGGGGGATGGGGACCCGGCGCAGCCCGGCGCGGATGTCGGCCAGGACCGAGGTCAGGTCGCGATCCTCGATCTCGGCCGAGATGGTCAACACGCGCTCGCGGTCGCGGCGCTCGATGCGCTGCGGGCCGCTGCGCGGCTTGACCGCGACGACGTTGCGCAGGCTGACCGGCTTGCCGTCACTGTTGGTGAGCGTCAGGTTCAACAGGTCCTCGATGGTCAAGGTCTCGGCGTCCTTCACCTTGACCAGGATGCTGTATTCCTTGCCGCCCTCGCGGAAGGTGCTGGCCTGGGTGCCGGAGAGCACGGTCTCGAGCATGCCGCCGATCTGGCTCACCGACAGCTTCATGTCGGCCGCGGCCGGGCGGTTGATGACCAGCAGTTCCTCGGGCTTGCCCAGTTCGCGGCTGAGGCGGACGTCGGAGACACCGGGAACGCCCTCCACGATCTTCTTCACCTGCTGGCCCAGGGCGTCGCTCTTCTCCAGGTCGAAGCCGCGAACCTCAACCTGCACCCGCTCCTGGTCGCCGGCGCCGCGCATGAAAAAAAAGCCGCCGGCGGCCCGGGCGCGGATGACGACGCCGGGGATGCCCTGCAATGAGCGCCGCAGGCCCATGGCAATCTCCTCGCTCGAGCGCGAGCGCCGGGAGCGGGGAACCAGTTTGATGGTAAAATCACCGCTGTGGGAGCCGTGTCGCCAGCCGCCGCCGCCAATGCTCTCCTCTATGCTGGCCATCTCCGGGACCTCGCGGCGCAGGATGGCGGCGATCTCCTTGAACTTCACGTCAAGAACAGCCAGGCGGGTGCCGACTTCCATCTCGACGTTCAGGCGCACCTCGCCCTCATCGGTCGTGGGCATGAACTCGCTGCCCACCAGGCGGACCAGGGCGATGCTGCCCACCAGCAGGGCGGCCACGATCAGCAGCACCCTGGGGCGGTGGTCGAGGGTGTAGTGGAGCAGGCGCTGGTAGTGCTCCTCCAGGAGGGACAGCACATGCTTGATGGTCGAGGTGACCCGCACTTTCCACTTTTCCAGCCGCGAGCGCGGGGCCCTGGCTGGACCCAAAAAGCGGCTGGAGAGCATGGGCACCAGGGTCAGGGCGACGAAAAGCGAACAGATCAGGGAGAAGCTGACCACGAAGGCCAGCTGCTTGAACATGATGCCGGCGACGCCGCGCACGAAGATCATGGGCAGGAAGACGCAGATGGTGGTCAAAGTGCTGGCGATCACGGCGGAAGAAACTTCACCCGTCCCGTCATGAGCGGCCTGTATGGGCGGCAAGCCGCCTTCCTTCAGGCGCACGATGTTCTCCAGCACGACGATCGAGTTGTCTACCAGCATGCCGATGCCCAGGGCCAGGCCGCCCAGGGTCATGATGTTCAGCGTGAAGCCGTTGAAATAGATCAGGGCAAAAGTGGCCACGATCGAGATGGGGATGGAGACGGCGATGACCATGGTGCTGCGCACGCTGCCCAGGAAGAAGAGCAGGACGAGCACGGCCAGCAGGCCGCCGTACACGGCCGTGGAGCTGACGTTGGCCATGGCGTTCTTGATGTACTCGGAGCTGTCGCGGATGGGGATCAAGCGGATCTGCGGCCAGTCCTCCTGGATGCGGGCGATCTCCTTGAGCACGCCGTTGGCCACCTCAACCGTATTCTTTCCCGACTGCTTGTAGATCGCCAGGCGCGTCCCGGGGATGCCGTCGACGCGCACGACGCGCGTGATCTTGCGGAAGGTGTCCACGATGTCGGCGATCTCCTTAAGGCGTACGGGCACACCGGCACGCACGGCCACGACCGTGTCGCGTATCTCCTGCAGGTTGGTGAACACGCCGGGAATGCGCACCAGGATCTCGTAGTTGCCGCGCTCGATGACCCCGGCCGGCAGGTCGACGTTGCCTTCACGAATGCCGGTGATGACGCGGTCGAGCGGCAGCCCCAGCGCCTTTACCTTGTCAATGTCAAGATTAACCTGGATCTCGCGCTCATGGCCGCCCCAGATGTCGACCGAGGCCACCCCGGGAACGCGCTCGAGGCGGTAGGAGATCTGCTCGTCGATGATGCGCCGCGTCTGGATAGGGTCGAGGTTGCTGAGGGCGCCGAGGAGCAGGATGGGGAACATGGCCGGGTCGAACTTGCGCAGCATCGGCCGCTCGACGTCCTCGGGAAGGTGCGAAATGATGCGGTCGAGGCGCTCGCGCACGTCGTCGGCGGCGGCGGACAGGTCCGTTCCCCAGGAGAACATCACGCGCACGTTGCTGCTGCCCTCCGAGGACACCGAGTACACCTCCTCGACCCCGGGCACGGCGCTCATGGCCTCCTCGATCGGCCGGGTGATGATCTGCTCGATCTCCTCCGGCCCTGTGTTCTCATAGGAGGTGGAGATGCTCAGCGTGGGGAAGGTGATGTCTGGCATCAGGTCGATCGGCAGGCGGCTGACCGCCACCAGACCCACGGCCACGATGGCCAGGGTGAGCATCACCGTGAACACCGGGCGTTTGATGGAAAAATCGGAGATGTTCATCGGCCGTCTCCACCCGGCCGGGCGCCCTCGCTGGGGGGATCGCCGGCAGCGGCGGGCGCCTCGGGAATGATGACCTGGCCCTCGATTTCGAGCAGGTAGTGTCCCAGGGTGACCACGTAACCGGAAAGGTTTTTCGGGGCGACGATTTCCACGCGCCCGCCTTCCACGATCCCGGTCTCGACGGGGATGAAGCGGGCCAGCTTCGCGGCCCGGTCGACCAGGAAGACCCCCTGCCGGTCGTTTCTCTTGGCCAGGGCGTTGTAGGGGACGACCGTGACGCCGGCGCGGCGGGCGTACTCGATCTGAGTGGTGACGAACATGCCCGGCTTGAGAAGTTTTTCCGGGTTTTCGACCTCGATCTCTACCCGGGCCTGGCGCGAGGCTTCCTGCAGCATCGGCGCGATGCGGACGATGCGCCCCTGGAAGTCCTTGCCCGGAAAAGCGCTGCCGCTGATCCAGGCCGGCTGACCGATCTTCAGGCGGAAGTAATCCTTGTCGGTGACGTGGATGACGGCGAGGATCGGTTGCAGTTGGATGATGGTCAGGATGGGATTGTTCACCGTGAGCATGGCTCCCTCATCGGCGAACCGTTCTCCGACGTAGCGCACCGTGCCGCCCTTGTCCCAGGATGTTTTGATCTGGGTATAGGAGAGGCGCACCCGGGAACTCTCCAGGGCTGCTTCGCGGTTCGCCAGCTGGGCCACGGTTACGTTGTACCTGGCCGATTGGGCCTGCTGCTGGGCGAGAACCTGGTCCAGCTGCGCGTCCGACTGGATGCCGGTCTGGTGAAGAGTCCGCGCCCGCTCCAGGTTGCGGTCGGCCATGGACAGGGAACTTCGGGCCTCTTCCAAATTGGCGGCGGCCACGCGCAGGTCGGCCTCGGCCTGGATGACCTGCTGGCGGTATTCCTCGTCCTCCAGGACGGCCAGAAGCTGGCCGCTGCGCACCGGATCGCCGATATCGACCAGGAGCCGGTTCAGGCGGCCGGCGATCTTTGGGGCCACGACGACATTGGACTTCGCGGTCAAGGTGCCGGTGAACCGGGCCAGGTCGCGCAGGGAGCTTTTCTGGATGGGAGCGATCTCGACGGCCACGGCACCGCCGCCGAGGCCGGCGCCCTCGCCACCCTTGGTTTTCTCATATATTTTCCAGCCCAGGAAGGCAATGACCAGAGCGGCTCCGGAGACCAGAAACAATTTGTTGCGCGAAATTTTTATCTTCATCTTCACATCCTTGTACAGTTCCCAGGGACACAGAGCTATACGAGAAAATTGTTGGTAGAGTTTTTTAATAAAATAAACCAGATAGCCGAAATTGTCAATGTTTTATCCCAAAATCGGGGCACGGCGCAGGGTTATCTGTGAACAAAAAAAACC
>SPCN01000080.1 GCA_004525465.1 Chrysiogenales bacterium
ACCCACTGCAGCCGCCGGGATTCCTGTTCCTTCTGCACATTTTTTTCGGCAATGGTTTTCCACAAATACATGCCGGCCAGTGCGACCAGCAATCCCACGATAATATAAAAATATTTCTTGCTGCCTGGATTCATCACATCCCTCCTGTATGATTCATTCTATGATGGATCGAAAATGAAATCAATTTTCCCACACAAGGTATTTTATGGGGAATTTGCCGGAATTGCAATAACGGGACGCAAGAAAAATCGGGAATGATATCTCCCGCCATTGTGATATGATCTTTTCATGAATCAATCTCGATCGAACCGCCTCCTTGTCCTGCTCGTAATTGCTTTCCTCAATCTGTCGTCAGTGGTCCTGGCCGCTACTCAGGAGATAAGGCCGCTGGCAATCCAGGAGCCGGTCGTCATCGACGGCCGCCTCGATGAACCTGTTTGGAGCCGGGCCGAGGCAGTGAGCGATTTCGTCCAGTTCAAGCCGGAACGCGGCCGGGCCGCAGCCTTTTTCACCGAAGCTCGCGTATTGCTTGCCGCCGACCGGCTCATCATCGGCTTCCTGTGCCGGGACCCGGAGCCGGAGCGGATCACGGCGCGCCTGACCCGACGCGACAGCGATCTGAGCGAGGATGACTGCGTTGGTTTCGGTTTGGACACCTTTTTTGACCGGCGCACGGCCTATTATTTTTTTACCAACCCCCTGGGCACGCAGGAGGACGGCCGCCTTTCCGAAAACGGCCGCACCGGGGACGACACCTGGGACGGTGAATGGCATTCAGCGGCGGTCCGTACCGCGGAAGGATGGACGGCCGAGATCGAGATCCCGCTAGCCACTATCAAGTTCGACCCCAAAAAGGGAGCCTCGTGGGGGATCGGCTTGGCGCGCTCCGTCCCGCGCCTCATGGAGATGGACACCTGGCCGGGTCCCACCGACGCCTTCGGCATGGTATCGCAGTTCGGAGTGCTCGACGGACTCGACCTGCAAGCGGCGAAAAAAAAACTGGAGCTGGTTCCGCACTTGGTCGGTCGCCTGCAGCGTGACGAAAAGGCGTCCCTCGAAGCCGGTGTCGACCTGCGCTGGGCGCTCAGCCAGGATATTTCAGCCAACCTGACCGTCAATCCCGACTTCGCTACCATCGAGGCCGACCAGGAGCAGATCAACCTCACTCGCTTCGAACTCAGCCTGCCCGAAAAACGCAATTTCTTCCTTGAAGGATCCGAGATCTACAGCCAGCGCATCCAGCTCTTTTATTCCCGGCGCGTGGCCGACATCTGGGGCGGGGCGAAGCTGTACGGCAAGAAAGGCGGAACCGAATTCGCCGCTTTGGCCATGCTGGGCAAGGCCGACAGCGAGCTGGGCCAGCCGCAGGCCGCTTTCGCAGTCGGCCGCCTGCGCCAAGACATTTTTCATTCGTCGACTATCGGCTTCCTGACCGCAAACCGGCTCGCCGACGGCAGAAACAGCGGCAGCAGCGGCTTTGATCTCGTCCATTTTTTCAGCGACAAAGTGAACGTCACCGGCCAATTCGCCGTTTCCTACGGTGAATACGACCATTCCAACTTGGCATTGTTCATCCGCCCCAGCTACGATAGCGCTACGGCTCATTTCCACTTGCGCTACACGCAGTTGGGCAAATATTTCGCCGACAACGCCAATGCCGTCGGCTTCGTCAGCGATGACGACCGCCGCGAGCTCGACTCGGCCCTGGAAAAAACCTGGTGGCTGAAAAAGGGATTCCTGGAGCGCGTCGGCTACAGTTCCAATTACAACGTCTACTGGAGCAGCGGCGGCAACCTGCGATCCTGGCAGGTGGACCAGTGGCTGGAGTGCGATCTGCGCAACCGCTTTTCCTTGGAAATGTCGCACAGCGAAGAATTCAAGCTTTATGAGAAAGAATTCCGCAATCGTGAGAGTAGTGTGGAGATTGGCTACAACACACGCGAATGGCAGATGGCCTCGCTGTCCTATTCCTTCGGGAAGTCCTTCGATTCCCGTTTCCAACTGTGGGAGGCGGGGATCAACCGCAAACTGGGGGACAAGCTGTCGCTGGAATACGGTCTCAACCGTCTCATCCTCGACCCCGACCCGGATCGGGAGACCACCTGGATCCATGTCCTGCGCCTGGATTATTTCTTCAACAAGGATTTGTTCCTCAAGCTATTTTTCCAGATCAATTCGGCGCTTGAGAAAAAAAACATCCAGTTGGTCTTTGTCTGGCGCTTCCAGCCGCCTTTCGGCATGTTGCAACTGGCCTACCAACAGGGAGCGCTCCGTTTCGGCGATCGCGGCGATACCCGGCCGGCACTTTACTTGAAGTGGGCCCTGGTGATCTAGGGTAAATCCGGGAGCGCCCCTGCCCTCACTCCGATCTCCTCTCCCCTACTTTTCCGCGCCGATCTCTTTTTCGTCGGGGTCCTGGCGCCGACGCAGCTTCGAGTGGAAGGCCCCGGCAAAGGGGACCAGGAGAAAGAGGCCGATGAGAAAGAAATTCTTCAGCCGCGACAGCATTTTTTTCAGCGCTGCCTTGGCAGGGATTGGGCGGTCCATTACTACTCGGCTACGGAGAAATCGTGTTTGAGCCTGGATTGGAATGAATTGATTTCCGAGAAGATCGTTTTGAGCGTGGCAATTTCGCTGCCGGCCAGTTCATCCAGGACGATGGAATGACTCAGCGGTTTTTGGGCTTGCAGCGAGCGCACCTGGCCGCGGAATTGCAGGCAGATGAGAAAATCAAAGGCGTAATCGAGGTCCTGAAAGAATGAGGCGGAGAACACGTCCTGTTCATGAAGGCGGCGCAGGCGCAGCCCCGTGTTCACTTCCTCGACACCGTGCGCCATGGCATAGAGGCGGACAAGGTTGACGATGACGCGCAATGGGTTCTTGATATTGACGCTGCGCTGATGCGCTTTGGATGCATCGGTCAGGATCTTGCCGAAAAGACCCAGGGGAATCTTGTACTGGAGGCATTGCCTGGCCAGGTGGCTGAAAAAGGCCGGGTTTTCTCCTAAAGTGAGGCGGATGTGTTCTTGCAGTTGGCGGAGCGGTTCGGCATCTCCGTAGACGAGGCGCCGGTCGAAAAAAGTTGTGGACTCCAGAAGGTTTTGCGGATCGGGCTTGAGGATCCAATCGTTGAAGTGGTGCAGCCAGCTCGACAGGGGCTGGTTCCAGCGGGGATTGCGGGCCATGACCTGACCGGGACAGAGGGCATAACCGGTTTGGGCCAGCATGAGGTTCATCCTGGCAGCAAATTCCAGGAAATAGCGCCGGCACGATTCTGCCTGCCCGGCCGGGGGATCCAGGTAAACCAGGGCGTTGTCCTGGTCGGTGAACAAGGTCGATTCCGACCGGCCCTCGCTGCCCAGAACGAATAAAGCGAACGGGACGGGTGGCGGCCCAAGTTCACGCTCGGCGATCGCGGCGATAGCCTCGGCGGTTTGATCGGCGCTGGCCGTGGTCAAGCCGGTAAGCCATTCGCTGCGGGCATGGCTGCGAACAAAGACATCCAGCAATTCGGGCAATTTCAGGAACTGGGTCCGCAAATCAGCGAGAAGCGGCGATCCTTGCCCCTCTGCCGGGGCCTGCGGCCGGGGCTGAAAGAGCGAGCAATCGAAATCACTGCGGCCAATCAGGCCACGGACTTTCCCGGCGGCGTCAAGAACCACCAAGTGTCCGATCCCGGCCCGCTTCATTTCGATCCAGGCCCAGGCCAGGGGCAGGATCTCGCTGCCTGTTTTCAAGGGAGAGCTCATGATGGCGGCTACAGGAAGTTGCGGATCGATGCCGCCGCCGACGACCCGCCGGCGCAAGTCGCCGTCGGTCACAATACCGATAGGCTCCCCCGCCCCGGAACGGACCAACAGGGCATCAATACGATGCAGTGACATCAGTTCGGCCGCGTTTTGGATAGATGCGTCTGCAGGACAAACCACGGCCTCCCGCATTACCTGGGCCACGGGTTGCTGCAACAGCAGCAGGACGGATTGCATATCGGAAAACAATTCCAACCGCGCCTGCTGGCGGTTTATTTGCTCGGAAACATCCTCCAGGATGCCGTCGGTGCGGGAGACGGCTCCCTGTTCGTCACGCTGGACCCTTGCCGATACCAGGATGGAGCGCAGCGAACCTTCCCGGGTCCTGACCTGCAGCGGCAAGCGGGAGACCGCCCCGCGGCTGTCGAGTTGGCGCAGCAGGTTGCTCCATTCGCCGCGATCGGGCACCAGATCCACGATGTTTTTTTCCAGCAATTCGGCCCGGTCGCTGTAACCCAAAATCGACAGGGCCGCGGTGTTGATGTCCAGAAAACGCCCCTTTTTCCCAGGAGCGGCCTGAAAAAACCCGATATCCCAAATGTCGGCCAGCTCGCGGCCGGGTGCGCCGGAGCGCTCATCCTGCCGCCCCAGTTCCTTGATTATGACAATATATCCCCGCTTGTCGGACAAAACGATCTTGGAGATGGAAAGCATCACATCGGTCGCCTGATTCCCGGCAGGAAGCAAATGAGTTTCCAGGCGCAAAAAAGTTGCCGTGCCCCGGCTGAAATCGCCGATGGCCTGGATGTCGTCCCGGCGGTCGGCGGCGATGATTTCCCGGAAATCATCGCTGATCGCTCGTTGGTTGATGCCAGGCAGGATCTCCACCAGTTTCTTATTGGCATAAATGGTGGCGCCCTCCAGGATCATCCAGGTCCCTTCGGTCGAGGCCTCGACCAGGGCCTTGTATTTTTCCCGTGATTCCAGCAAATCGTGCTCGGCCGCGGTCCGTTTCATTTCCGCCTTCAGGTTCTGGCGGACGATAAAGGCGAGAAGCAGAGCCATGACCGCCGAGATCAAAAGCAGGACCAGCAGCAGGCGCTTTTTAATCCCGGCGATCTCCTCGCGGATATCCTCGATATAGATGCCGGTGCCGATGATCCAGCCCCAGGGCTTGAACTCGCGGACGTAGGAAATTTTGGGGACGATGCGGCTGGGATCGTCCATCCACTGCCACATGTAATCGACATAGCCGGCGCCGCTCTTTTCGACCACCCGCACCATTTCCATAAAGAGCAGCTTGCCCTGGGGATCACGAAAACCGCTGAGATCGGTACCGTTCAGGTCGGGACGGTAGGGATGCTGGATCATGCGCGGCTGCAGATCGGTGATCCAGCAATAATCCTTGTTGCCGGTGCCGTAGCGGATATTGCGGATCTGCAGGATGGCGGCGGCCTTGGCGGCGGCTTCGCTCATTTTCCCGGCCAGCGCCTGGCACCGGAAGGTATCGGCAATGCTGACCCCCGAGCTGATCAATTCCCGGATCATCGCCTTTTTCTGGTTCAGCATGTTCTGCTCGAAGTAGGGAATGATGAAGCGGAAGATCAGCAGCATGAACAAGCCAATGGTCAAGAGCGTGGGCAGGACGGTGGTCAGAAAAAATCGTTTGATGTTGAACCGCAATTTTTCCTCCGCTTTCTAGCGGAAGCAGCCGACCCGATACCGGCTCGATTTCAGCGCGACCGCTTCCATGGTCATGCCGGCAGTGTCCCAAACCAAAAAGCCGTTCTTGCTGGAGGAACTGGCCGTGCATGGACATACATATTGTAGCAAATCGGAAGAAATCCGGTAAGTCCGAAAACGCAAAAAGTCAAATCGCTGCCGGTCGGCGATACCGATGCCGTTGGGGTGCAGGTGGCCGGAGATTCCCAGCCGGCACCCCTGTTTCTTGAGCAACAGGAAGTGGCGTTGGAAATCCCAGTGGTTTTTTGGGCGCCAGGTCAGGGAACCGCTAAAGTCGGGAAACACGGCGTGCGAGAACATAACGCGCATACCGGCGAGTTCCACTTCCAGGGAAAGAGGCAGAGAATGCAGATAATCCCGGTCCTTCCCGGTCAGGAGCGACGACAGTTCCTGTTTTTCGAACAACCAGACCTGCTGCCGGCCCAGACGCTTTCGCTCCTGAAAATCAAGCTGGTACCAGTTTTCGGGAAAGGAGAAACAGCCATTGACATCGGGGAGCTTGCGGATAGCGAACAGGTCGTGGTTGCCGGCGACTACCCAGCGGCAGTTTTTGCGCACCAGGTCGAGACAATATGAGGCGTTGCGGGTCGACAAGTACCGGTAAAGAAGGATATCGAAGCCCACGATATCACCCAGACAGGCGATTTCGCTGACCCCGCACTTTTCCATCGCACTCAGGACTTTGCGGAGCCTTTCCCCATCCTCGTGGATATCGCTGAGAATCCCTATTTTCATCCCGGTCCGCCTGCCAGTGCCCCGCGAAATCCGGCACTGCCTTTCATCAAACTTAGAATTTAAGGATGGTGGCGAACAGGACGCGCAAGTTGGCCAGGTTCTGCGTCAGGTCGATGACACCGTGGCTGTCGCGCGACAGATTGCCGAACTCATCCTTGGCGGCGTAAGCGGCATTTGTGTATTCAGTTTCCAGGGCGAAGTTGAATTTTCCGGAAATAAGGACGAGGCGCGGAGAAATACGCAGGATACTCTTGATATTGGCTCCACGCACTGTGCCCAGGGTGCCGCCCACCCGGTCGGAGTAATAGAGGATCGGGGCCGCGCCGCCCAAGTTGCTGGTGAAGCCAGCCCACAGGCCAAGCTGCATGGTCTTGCCCTGGGTCATGCCTTCACTCCAGACCGAAAGGGTCTTGGTGGCCGTATAAGCAACCGTGTTGCGCAGGGGATCGGTCACTGCGCTGACTCCATAGCCGCCGATCATCAAGAGGTCATAGAGGTTGGTACCGTACACCCCCTGCAGTTTGCAGGTGAAGGCCGGGCATTTCATTTTGGCGAAGGCCGTGAAGGAGTACGAGGAAAGAGTTTGATCGGTGACGTATTTTTTCCCATCGGCCTCGGTGTTGAGCAGTGGCCTGAGCCATTTCACGCCGCCGCCGATGCCGGCCAGGAATTCCTTCCGAGTCGCGGCGTTCTTGGTTTCATACTGCACCTGAGCCTGGAATTCTGGCAGCGCCGAATTGCGCAAGGCATTGGATCCGCCCGCAGAGGTAAAATCGCGTTGGGCGCTGACGGCGGCGATCAGGTGGAATTTCCCCGGATGGTGAATGACCCGGATCTGCGGGTTGCGGGAAAAAGGCTGGATCGGGGAACCGGTGTTGAAGGAGACGACCTCGGAAAAGCAGCCGGGGATGAACAAGGGATGCCAGTATTGGCCGAGGAGCAGCTGCGTTTTTTTCCAGGACAGCTGCGCATAGGCGTGGCGCAGCCGAAAACCGTTGACGTCGACGAAAGCGGCGTTTTCATTGCCGAAGAAATCGGCCTCGATCACCCCCTTGACCCGGGCGCCAAAGGCGTCGGGGCTGGAGATGGTGCCGGTCAGCCGCGTCTGGATGGAAAGAAAATTGAAGCTGGGCTCGGCATTGATGTCGCGGTTGTCGGCATCAGGGAGGAAATCGGCCGGGTACAACAGGAAATGGCCTTCGCGGATATTCACCGTCTGGCGGCTGTCATAAAAAAAGTCACTTTTGATGAAGCCGCTAAACTGGATGCCGAAATCCCTTTTTTCCTCCTGGGCCGTCAAGGCCAAGGAGAAAGCCAGGAGGATCAGGACAAAGATCATAATAGATTTTTTCATCGATCATTTCTCCAGGGCTGGTGCTGCTCCCTGCTTTTTACTCATTAGGGAGACAACTATCAGGGTTAGGAATCCAAGGGGGATGGAGATGATGCCGGGATTTTTCAGCGGCATGGGGGCGCTGGCGGCAGGCAAGCCATATATCTCATACAGGGTCGGAGAGAGGAGGATCAGGAGCAGGGAGGTCATCATGCCGACAACGATCGCCCAGGAAATCCCTTTGGCCGTGGTTCGCTTCCAGAAGAGGAGCATCAGGATAGCCGGCAAGTTGGCGGAAGCGGCTATGGCGAAGGCCAGTCCCACCAGGAAGCTGACATTCTGTTTCTCGAAAAGGATGCCGAGCATGATAGCCACGATACCGACGCCGACAGCGGCAATGCGGCCGGCCTTGACCTTCTGTTTCTCGGTCATCTTGATTTTCATATATTTGTCCATCAGGTCGTGAGCAACGGCGCCGGAAGAAGCCACGATCAGGCCACTGACCGTTCCCAGGATGGTGGCGAAGGCGATGGCCGAGATGATGGAAAAGAGCGTGATACCGAAGGTCTTGGCCAGCAGTGGCGCCGACATATTGGAACTGCCCAGGTCGAGACTGCCGTTGATCATGGCCCCGGTCCCCAGGAACAGGGTGAGAATGTAGAAAAAGCCGATGGCCGAGATGGCGACGATGGTCGATTTGCGAGCCGCCCGCTGGCTGGGGACGGTGTAGTAGCGGATCAGGATGTGGGGCAGGGCCGATGTACCTAAAAACAGGGCCAACATCAGGGAGAGAAAGTCGAGGCGCGACCAGATGGAGGATCCCTTGTCCAGCTTGTAATAGAGACCGGGCTTTATGATGTCAGAGCCGGCGGTGATATTCTGGAAATAGATGGTGATTTTCTCCCCGGCAAAAGTGAAGGCTTTCTTGGTGAAGCGGACGACCTCCGAAGTCCCCAATGTCTTGATGAATTTGAAGGGACCGAGCGGTCCGGTCTCTTCCACTTCCCGGCCGTTGACGACTATCTTGTTGACATGGCCGACCTGGTAAAACTTCCCGGCCTCTTTGGGTTCACCGTTGTACAGGGTGCTTCCATCTTTGGTCTCCACCACTGTCAGCGTTTCCTCCAGTTCCGCGGCCGCCGAACCGGCTTTCAATTTCCACCAGGAGACGATCCCCGCCTTGGTCATTTTCACGAAGGTGAGCCCGCTTTCCTCGTGCTGTCCGAGCACCTGGTACGAGCCGTCGGCAACCGCCTGTACCCGGCCTTCGGCCAGAGTCGCCGCCAAAACTATTGGTTTGTGATAGTCGGCACTGGGGTTGAGCTTAAT
>SPCN01000133.1 GCA_004525465.1 Chrysiogenales bacterium
CATTGCACGGCCAGCTTTTCTCCAGACGGCCGCGAAGTGTACTGGAACCTGATGGTCGAACCACGGACTCCCGGCTACAGCATCAGCCGGCTGCTGGTCAGCCGGTTGCAGGACGGGCGCTGGACCTACCCGCAAATCGCGCCTTTCACGGACGGCGAACGGGACGCCGACGTCCCCTTCTTCACTCCCGACGGCAAACGCCTCTATTTCATGTCCAGGAGGCCCATGCCCTCCGGCACCGAGTCGAGCGGCGAGCACATCTGGTACATGGAACGGCAAAAAGACGGTTGGTCCGAAGCCCGGCCGGTTGATGAGGCGGTGAACAGCCTCCCCCACCACTGGCAGTTTTCCGTGGACAAGGATTACAACCTCTATTTTGCCACGACCATCACCGGCGGGCTGGGAGGGAACGACATTTATTTTTCGAAATTCGTGAAAGGACGGTACGCGGAGCCCCGGAACATCGGCGCTCCCGTGAATACTTCCGACAGGGAGGAAATGCCGTTCATCGCCCCGGACGGCAGCTATCTTCTGTTTGCCAGGGAGATGGACTTGTACTTGAGCTTCCGGCAAACCGACGGCAGCTGGAGCGAGGCCGTCAGCCTGGGCCCGGAGATCAACTCGCCGGCCATTGACATTTGCCCCATGGTCTCGGCCGACGGCAAGTACCTCTTTTTCCTGAGCCAGCGCGGCGGCGAATCGCATACCTGGTGGGTCGAGGCCCGGTTCATCGAAGCAATGAAATCGCAGCGTTATGAACAAAACCCAGTGAAGTGAAAAGGCAAGAGAAGGACATAAGGAAAACCTGTCAACTAATCATGAGACCGGAATGAAATTCCAAACTGTGACCCGGGCCATTATTTTTTTCCTGCTGCTGACGTTCGTTTTTTCGATGGCAGTATCAGCCCAGGAGCCGCCTTCCGCATGGCAAACGGAATACATCGACCTGGCTGTCACACTCGAACCGGGGCGCGGAGTGATGCGGGTCGAAGCCGGGCTGCTGCTTAATAACCCCGGCGTGGATAATGAAGACATTCTCCTGACCCTCAACCACCAGCTGCGGGTGGAGTCGGTCACGGATGAAAGCGGCCGCTCTCTGGCCTTCAAGCAAATCGGGGACAGCTTCGCGGTTCATCCGCCGGAGCAGCCCCCGGAGCAAAAAACATGCGCCATCCATGTTCGCTACCGCGGCTCCTTTCATGAACGGCTCCCCGAGCTTGACCTGCTCAACGCCTGGATCGGCCCCAGGATCGCCTACGCCTTCCACAGCAGCCGCTGGTATCCGCAGACACTGGAAATACGCCGTCGCAGCCGCGGCCGTATCACCTTCCTCGTCCCCAAAGAATGGACCGTTGCCAGTTCCGGCAGGCTGACGGCAACGGAAATCCTTCCCGCGGCCAAGCGCTGCACATTCGCCGTGGCTACTCCGGTCGAATTCTCTTTTGCGGCCGCGGAGTTCGTTCATCATCGCGAAAAGATCGACGGCCTGGAACTGGGCATTTTCTTTCTCAAGGGCGAGCGCAATAAAATAGATTTTTATCTGAAAAAATGCTCTGAACTGATCGGGTACTACAAGGATTGCTACGGCTTTTTCCCTTATGACGGATATAACTTGATCGAGCTGCCGCAAGCCCTGCTGGGCAAAACCGGGGCCGCAAGCTACGAAGGGCTGACTTTTTTCCCGGAAGCGCTGTTGCCCGAGCGTTTTTTTTACGCCCCGGTTTTCGCCCACGAGATCAGCCATTGCTGGTGGGGAAATTGCGTCCGCGGCGCCGAGGGCCCGGTTATCAACGAGGGCCTGGCGCAGATTTCAATGGGCCTCTATATCAAAAAAAACCGCGGCAGAAAATTCTTCTGGAACATGCTGAAGGATGGCGCGCCGGAGTACCTTTCCATGCATTCGGCGCGGCTGTTTTTTCAAGCCCTGAAGTTGTCCAAGATCAAAGACGATTCCCTTGAAGCCCTGCTGATGCGCGGCGAAGACCTGGAACTTGGAATCCCGGCAAAAGACAAGTTCACCACCATGCACATGCTGTCTAGCAGCAAGGGATTTTTTATTTATGCCATGCTGCGCGAACTGATCGGCCCGGAGGCTTTCCAACAGGGCTTGCGCGGCGCGCTTAAGCAATTTGCCTGGAAGATCATGACCCTCGAAGACCTTCGCGCCCAGTTCGAAAAAGCCGGCGGCCGCAATCTGCAGTGGTTTTTTGAGCAATGGTTCATGCGCAAGGGCGCTCCGGAATTCGCCATCAACTGCTGGTACGCGGAACACAGCAAGAACTGGCTGGTGCAGGTCATGATCACCCAGCTGCGGGACGTTTACCGGGTCAAAGCCGAGATCGGCTTCATTAAAGGCGCTTTCTGCGAAATCAGGGAAATCGAAATCAATGCCCGCGAGACAAAATTTTCATTCCTCCTGCCTTTCAAACCCCAAAACGTTCGTTTTGACCCGGATTACAAGATATTGCGCTGGAGCGAACAGTTTTGATAAGGTGAGCCATATGAAAAAAAATTCCAGCCCGGACGGGGTTTCGGGCACTACCGTTTGCAGCCTTGAAAGAAAGGTTGTCGGAGGGTGAAAAATGACAGTAAAAAGCTTTCCCTTTCAAACAATCAACTGGAGCTCGGTCCCGCCCAGTGAGCATCAGGGGGAAATCGGGATGTCGTACTGGCGGACACTCCAGTTGCCTGGACTGCGCATCCGCATCGTCGAGTATTCCCCGGGCTACCTGGCCGACCATTGGTGCCCAAAAGGCCATATCGTGCATTGCCTGGAGGGAGAATTCATCAACGAGCAGCAGAATGGGGAAAGAACCGTGATGGGCAAGGGCATGACCTACGTCGTCTCCGACAACGCCAGCTCGCACCGCTCGCGCACGGAGCAGGGAGCGACGCTGCTGATCGTCGACGGCGATTTTTTAAAAATCGCCGGCAAGGATAAAACAAAATGACCGATCAAACGTCAATAAAGGAGACAAGCAATGCAGGCAAGTAAAACATTTTTTCTGGGCATTATTCTGGCCGCGATATTGATCCCCTGCGCGGCGAGCGCCGGCGACCTGGATGAGAATCTTAAAATCATCGAGCCGCTGCTGAACAAGAAGTGGGTGGGAGAATTGAAGGCTCCAGACGGCAGCGCCGCCTGGGAAACCGTGTGCCAATACCAAGCAGTGTGGAATGGCAAGGTGGTCAAGTTCACACGCACGACGGCGGAACGGGACAGTTTCGAGGAGGGCTTCATTTTTTGGGATGACATCGCCAAGAAACCGGCTTTCTTCTCAATACACAGCAAGGCGATTTTTTCGAACGGATTCGTCGCCGCCGACAAGAACGTCATCAGCTTTGAAGGGAAGATGACCTGGCCTGCTCCCCCGCCCAACCCCGACATAAAGCAATCCTACGATTTCAAGCAAACCTTCGAGTTCATCTCGGCGACGGAGATGGTGGACAAGTGGTTCCAGAACGCCTTCGGCCCCTGGCGCCCCGGTCACGTAGTGAATTTCAAGGCATCGGTTTCGAACAAAGGCAATTAACCAAATGGAGGCTCAATCATGAACGTCAACAAATGCACGATGGCCGGATTTCTGGCCCTTTTTCTGACAATCGCTTCACAAGGACCCGCATATGCCCAAAAGAAAGCGGCGCAATTCGACCAGGCGCTCTGGGACCTGGAGCGGGCCAAGATCGTCGACCATCTTGGAAGGAAGGCCCTGATCGGGAGCGCCTTCCTGAAAGATGTCCGCCTGCAGAGCGGCATCATCGAGGTGGACATCGCCACCACGGAGCGGACGCGGTCGTATCCCGGGCTGCTGTTCCGCGTGCAGGACGCCGCGAATTACGAGCGCGTTTACATCCGGCCGCACCGCTCCCCTTTCTATGACGACGTGCTGCAGTACGGGCCGGTCTTCAACGGCGTAGACAGCTGGCAGCTCTACAACGGCCCGGGGCTTACCGCCGGCCTGGAGGTCCTGCCCGGGCGCTGGAACCGCCTGAAGATCGTGGTCGCCGGGACCCAGGCCCAGGTCTTCTGGAACGATGCCGCCGAACCGGCCCTGGTCATCGACGACCTGGCCCGCGGCGACAGCTCGGGCACCATCGGCCTGGTTGGCCCCATGGACGGCACGGCCTTTTTTTCCAACCTTGACTATAGAACCGACGACGGCCTGACCCTGCCGCCCCCGGCCCCGCGCGAGGCGGCGTGCGGCCTCATTTCCGTATGGGAGATCTCGGCGCCCTTCGCCGCCGCCGGGGTTGATTTCACGAAATATCCGGCCGAGGCCGTTGCTGCCGCCTCCTGGAAGCCGCTGGCGGCAGACCGCCGCGGCCTGGTAGACGTCTCCAGGACCTTCCCCCGGAAATTCAGGGCCGGGGACTGCGTGCTGGCCAAAACCACGCTGGCGGCGGAGAGCGACTCCCTGCTGCGGGTGGATTTCGGCTACAGCGACATCATCACCGTTTTCCTGAACGGCCGGCCTCTCTACTCCGGCAACGCGATCTACCAATCGCGCGACAGGTCGTTCCTGGGCATCGTCGGTTATCACGACAATCTGTTCCTGCCGTTGAAAAAAGGCGACAACGAGCTGCTGGTGATGGTCGGAGAGACCATGGGCGGCTGGGCTTTCTGCTTCCGCCGCGGCGACGAGGTGTTTTCCCATGCCGCGCTGAAAAAAGAGTGGAGAGCGAAAAACGGCCTGGCCCTGCCCGAAGCCGTTGTCTTCGACCCAAGAAACAATGTCTGCTACGTCTCAAATTTTTTCAACGAGGGCCGGGAATTCATTTCCAAGGTCTCTCCCTCGGGAGAGATCATCGAATTGGAATGGATAAAGGGGCTGCGCATGCCTACCGGCATGCACCTCAAGGGAAACACCCTCTACGCGGTGGACCGCTCCGGGCTCAATGTCATCGATATCAAAAAGCGGGAGATCACCAAAAAAATTCCGCTGCCCGGTCTGCGCATGGCCAACGACGTGGCCATGGACCGGGCCGGGAATCTCTTCATCTCGGATACCGCGGCAGGCACCGTGTACCGTTATGCAGGCGGCAAGCTGGAGCCCTGGCTGGAGAACCTGAGCCGGCCCAATGCCCTGCTGTGTGAAAAAGACCGCTTGCTCGTCGGCCAGAACGAAAAGCTCATCGCCGTGGACTTCAAGAACAAGGCCGTACAGGTCCTGGCCCGCTTCGAACCGGGCGCCAACATCGACGGCATCGAGGCCGACGGCAGCGGCGGCTACCTGGTCGGCGACCACAACGGCAGGCTCTACCGGCTGGCGGCGCAGGGGGAAAGGACGCTGCTGCTCGACACCACCAACCCCGGGGAGAAGATCGCCGATTTCGCCTACATCCCCAAGCTGAAGCGGCTGATCATCCCCAACTTCGACAACAACACCCTTACCGCCTATTCCCTTGATTTCATATTTTAACTTTCCTGTTGAGCCCGGCGCCGATGCGCCGGCAGAAAAAGGCAGTTACAAATAAAATATTCTGGTGAAAACCAAGGAGGAACAAAATGTTCAAAAAAACTTTTTTTCTAGTGTTACTGATGACTGCACTTATGGTTCTGCCCTGTACGGCCGAATCCATCGAGGGGCTTGCCCTGCACGTGCAGAAGATCGAGCCCGGCGCGGTCCGTGTCTGGGTCGGGGACCATGTCTCGTCAACCGCGGTATCAGCTATCGCCACCAAGAAAGGCATCGTGGTCATCGACAGCACCAACATTCCCAAGCTGGATGAGGCCTTCAGAAAGGTCATCGCCCGCGAGCTGGGGCGCAGCGATTTCAAGTACCTGATCAACACCCATGGCCATGGCGACCATACCGCCGGCAACGGCGTGTATGCCGATTGCCAGATCATCGCCCAGGAAAATGTCAAGGCCATGATGGAGGAGAGTTTTAAGGATATCCCCCGGCGCATCGAATGGAACAAAGAATCCCTGAAAGAGCAGAAAGAGCAGCTTGCTTCAGGCAAGATCAAGGAAGAAGAGAAAGCGACTGCCAGCGAACAGTTGATCATCAGTACTCTGACCGGCGAATACCTGAACTCCTCCCCCAAACCCACTTTCCCGACAAAATCCTTTCAGGACAGGTTGGTGCTGGACTGCGGCGACGTCACGTTCGAACTGTCCCAGAGCGGCGGCACCCACACCCAAAGCGACATCTTCATCCTGGTCCCGCAAAAAGGTATTTTGTTCACCGGCGACATGATGGCCGACAAGTGGCTGACCGACACTCCCGGCTGCCTGGCGACTTTCGCCGTGCGCACCGGCGAGGTCAGGGACTATCCCGTGCTGGTAAAGAACTGGCAAGCATTGATCGAGCGCAAGGACGAGATCAAACACTATATCACCGGCCATTGGAACGGCGAGCTGAGCCACGAGGGATTCCAGGCCCGCTTCGCTTACCTGAAAGCGTTGTTGGCCGACGTCGGAGCCGTGAGCAAGCCGGGCGGCGACTTCAATCAATTCATCACGGGCTATTCTCTGAAAGACAAGTTCCCCCAGCTGGTCGGCAGCCCGGGCATCACCAACCAGGG
>SPCN01000132.1 GCA_004525465.1 Chrysiogenales bacterium
ACGTAGCCGATCAGCACGCCCAGGGCCATGGCGGCAAAAATCCAGAGCGTCAGATAACGATCCAGGAAAGAAAGCTTTTTCTGCAAACCATCACTCATGGCAAACCTCCATGTTCAAAACTTAGATTAAAATTAAAATTGATATGATCATCATCAGAATCACTTTTGTAAAATGCGCCATCATGGGCATTGGATAAATCCTTGCGACCAGAGACAGCCGCCGCAGGCGGGATGGACGTTGCCGAAGCAGTCCTCGTTATTGATGTCGGGCAGGTCGCAACTGTTGCAGGTGCTGCAGGGAGCGAAGGAAAATTCTTCCAGCTTGCGTCGGAAATCGCGCCACGCTTCACTGTTGCAAAAATCGGCCAGGCTGAGTTCTCTCAACGAACCGAAATGGAACTCGGGCCAGGTGCGGGAATGGCCGTTCAGGAAAACGGTATGGCCGTGCAGCAGCGGCAGGCAGGGGCCGATGCGGCCGTCCCAGCGCACGCTGGCGCTGCGGCGCTGCAGAAAGGGGCACTGCCCATCTTGCCCGGGGGCCAGCGTCGTGAAGGAAAGCGAATCGGGGAACAGGGCGGACACTTTCTCCAACGCTTCGCCTTTGATGACGAGCGGGCCGAAGCGCGGCATGATGCATCCCCCCTCCGGCAAGGCCTCGAACAATACCTGGCCGTAAAGAACTTCTTTCTCCATATCCTCGGTATATGATTCGACGTTGCTGAGTGAAAAATGGCTTGCCTCTAACTTCTGGGCCAGGTCCAGGACGGCCGGAAGGTCGGCGATGTTGCGCTTCATGGCCACGAAGGAAATGCCCAGTTCCGGTTTTTTGCCAGGATTCAGCCTGCGTTTTTCGCGCAGCCTCTCCAGGTTGGCCAGGATCTGCGGCAAGTGGTCTCCCAGGCGGACATCGGCGTAACTTTGCGGCGAAGCGCCGTCGATCGACACCCAGAGGTGGTCAAGCCCGGCCGCGACCAGGCGGTCGGCCATCCCATCATCGAGCAGGATACCGTTGCTGATCAGCTCCACTTTGGCTCCGCTCATCTTGGCCAGGGCCACCATGTCGACGATGCGGGGATGGCCAAGCGGTTCGCCGAAGCCTCCCAAAAAAACATCTGGCATCCCAGGGAAAGAATGCAAGTCTGTCATGATCTTTTCAAAAAGACTGAACTCCATGAATCCCAGCGCCTCTTCCCAGCCGTGGCGCATGCAGGTGCGGCAGTCGAGGTTGCAGCGGTTGGTCGGCTCGATGTACAATTTGGCCAGGCGATCGCTATGCGCAACTGACAGCGAAGGGTTTTCCTTTTCCATCACGTCATGCCCCGGTCATTGTTTGAAAAAACTTTTTTCTGAGCAGCGACCTGTTTCAAATTGCAGGGTGACATGCGCAATGCCGTAGCGCTCCTTTAAAAAGCCTTCGATCTTGTCGGCAACGACGCATGTTTTTGACAGCAGGCAATCTTCCACGTCAATATGGGCCTCAAAGTAAACCGTCTCCTCGTTGGCCATCCAGGTGTGCACATGGTGGATATCCCGCACTTCCGGGATGGCTTCTATCTCGCGCTGCATGGCGCCATAATCCAAATCGGCGGCGGACTGCATCAGGATGCCGACCGAGTTTTTAACGATCGCCCAGCTTTGCCGCATGATATAGACCGAAATCAATACCGTGACCAGCGGATCGATCCAGAAAACGCCCCAGATATGGATCGCGATGCCGCCGCCGAGAACGCCGATGGATGAGACCGTGTCGCCCAGGAGATGCAGATAACTGGATCGCACGTTCATGTTGCCGTGCGACTCTTTTTTCAATAGCCGCATGGAAACAAAATTCGCCAGGAGACCGAACAGCGCCACGCCGATCATCAGGCCGCTGTCTATCGTTTCGGGGTTGCGGAAACGCCGTAGCGCTTCTAACACAAGAAATAAGGAAATCGCCACCAGGGCGGAAGCATTCACGAAAGCGGCGATGATCTCGGCGCGCTTGTACCCATACGTCCTGCGGACGTCTTTTTCTTTCCCGGCGATTTTCCAGGCGACATAACTCAACAGGATGGATACCGTATCGCCCAGGTTGTGCGCCGCGTCGGAAAGAAGAGCCAGGCTGCCCGACATGATCCCGCCCACCACTTCAACGACCGTGATCAACCCGTTCAGGACCGTCACTCCCAAATATTTTACGGGAGACAAATTCACCTGATCCCGGTTTTGTAAATTCTGGTTTTCTGTCATTTCATCATCCATGGAAACGGCTTCTCCCGCATTCGGTTACAATGAGCCATCGATCAACTCCAGATCATATACACCGCGGCGACGATCAGCAGGATGCCGCAGATCTTTTTGACAACGCTGAGGGCCTTCGAGCTTTCGTTCCAGCGCAGGTAATTTTCGATCACGCGCGTGAAAGTTCCTGCAAAGACGATCACGGCGCAATGGCCGATCCCGTAAGCTAGCAGCAATGGAACGCCGTAGACCAGGCTGGAGGACGACTTGGCCAGGACAATGGCCAGGATCGGCGCCATGTAGGCGAAAGTGCAGGGGCCGAGCGCCAGTCCGAAGAGCAGCCCCAACAAGAACCCGGCCCAGACTCCCTTGCCGCGGGTTTTGGCCTTTGCGGCTCCGGGCAGCTCCAACTTGATGATCCCCAGCAGGTACAGCCCGACCAGCACAAAAATGCCGGCAACGAGGTAATTGCTCCAGCGGCCGATGTCACCCAGCATGCGACCCAGGAGCGAAGTGACAACGCCGATCAGGGCGATGGTGGATAGAATTCCCAAGGCGAAGGCCAGAGAGATGCGAAAAGCTTTGCGCGTAGTAATTTGTTCCTGCTGGCTGATGAAGCCCACGATCAGCGGGATGCTGGCCAGATGACAGGGGCTCAACAGGATGCTCAGAATTCCCCAAATGAATGCGCCAAAAAGCCCGAGCAGTGGATGGCCGGAGAGCAGTTTTGTTACCCAGGTAAAAAGGGCTTCCAGCATTATTTCACGCCTTTCTGTTGCAGGATCTTGATTAACTCATCCTTTGGGAAAAAACCTTCATGACGGAAATATTCCTCGCCCTCTTTATCCAGAAAGACCTGGGTGGGGATGACGCGGATCTTGAACGTCTGGGCGAATGGCTCTCCCTCAGGGGTCCAGACATCATGGAAGACCACCTTGACCTGGCCGGCGTAATCCTTTTCTATATCCTTCATGATCGGCTGCATCAGCTTGCAGGGGATGCAGCGCACTGATCCCAGTTCGACGAAGGTGACCAGATAATTTTCAGCTTCAACGGTTGTTTTCTCCGTTTCGCTGCTCTTGGAATTCGCCTGGCCGCAGCCTGGCAACAATGAACATGTCAAAAACAGCAGCACAAAAGCGCGCATTATTTTCCCATTCATTGGCTCCTCCTTTATTATCCCAGCAACTTTTTGATGTCTTCGATTCCCGGCACTTTGCCCGCTACTTTCACAACACCGTCCACAACCAGCGCTGGGGTGACCATCACGCCGAAAGTCATGATCTGCTGCAGATCATTGACCTTTTCGATCCGAAAATCCAGCTTTAATTCTTCAGCGGCTTGCCGGGTCCATTCTTCCAGTTTCCGGCACTTGGCGCAGCCCATTCCCAATATTTGTATCAACATAATCCCTCCTTTATTGCATTCATTGCCGGATCATATTTTTCCAAAAATGAAACCGGCGATGGTGGACAACACCACAACCAGGACAATGAAGACCGCGGTCTTTTTCAGGCCCATGACCTTGCGCAGCACCAGCATGCTGGGCAGCGACAGGGCCGGGCCGGCCAAAAGCAGTGCCAGGGCGGGCCCCTGGCCCATGCCCGAGCCCATCAATCCCTGCAGTATCGGCACCTCGGTCAGGGTAGCGAAATACATGAAGGCGCCGGAAATTGCGGCAAAGAAATTGGCCAGCAGTGAGTTGCCCCCCACGGCAGCGCTGACCCACGATGACGGGATCAGCCCTTCATGACCCGGGCGGCCCAGCAGCACGCCGGCCACCAGTACGCCGCCAATGAGCAGCGGGAGGATCAGTTTGGCGAAATCCCAGCTCGAGGTGAACCATTCCCCCGCTTCGCCCTTGTCGAAACTAAGGACCAGGGAAAGGCCGATCACCCCGACCCCGAAAGCCAGAAGCGGCTGGCCGGGGAAAAGAAAAGCCAAAACCAGGGGCGGAATTGCGGCAGCGATCACTTTCCAGCGCGGCAAATGGAACCAGAAGATCAGGATCATGGCCAGCCCCAGGGCGGCAATGCCGGTGATCAGCCATTTGACGGAATGGACGGCCGCAAAAAAGCCATCACTCTCCAGCGGTTTGCCCCAGTTGGCGAAAACCAGTATGGCCACCAGCGAGAAAAAGAAAAGGGCGTTCTGCCACAGCGGTCGTGCCGCCTCGGGCATGGTCATCTGGACATTGGCTTTTTCCATCTCCTCTTTGCGAAAACTAAAATGCATCAACAGGCCGATGATGATGCTGAAAAGAACGGCGCCCACGGCCCGGGCCACGCCGATCTTCAAGCCCAGCACCCGCGCCGTCAGGATGATGGCCAACACGTTGATGGCCGGGCCGGAGTAGAGGAACGCCGAAGCCGGGCCCAGGCCGGCGCCCATGCGCCAGATGCCGGAAAACAGCGGCAGCACCGTGCAGGAACAAACGGCCAGGATGGATCCTGAAACCGAGGCCACGCCATAGGCCAGAAACTTATTGGCCTTGGGCCCGAGATATTTCATGATCGATTCTTTTTTTATAAAAACACCGATGGCCCCGGCGATGAAAAAGGCCGGGATCAGGCACAGGATCACATGTTCACGCGCATACCATTTGGCCAAGTGCAGCGCTTCAGAGATCGCCCGGTCAAAACGCAGTGTGCCCACCGGCAGATAGAATAGGGCCAGGAAGGCAGCGACGATCCACAGCAGCGGCTTCCATTCCTTTTTCCAATCCATATTTTAAGTTCCTTGATTTACTTCTTTTTTGCCGCTCGCGGTTTTGTAGAGCAGGCCTTTTCGCGTCCCGCGAAGCGGGACAGCCGCTCCCGATCAAGGTGTGCTTGCCGCGGCGGCATTCTTTCCTCAATGGACAGCAGCAGGAAACGGATAAACAGGTCGGCATCGTTCAGGCGGTAAACGATCCATCGCTCCTGACGCCTGTCCACAACCATGCCGGCTCTTTTCAGGATGCGCAGGTGGAAGGACAGGCGCGGCTGCTCAAGGTCCAGGGCGGCGGCGATCTCGCAAACACAGAGTTCGCCTCGGCCCAACAGCTTCAGAACCCGCAGCCGCGTCTCGTCGGCCAGGGCCTTGAAAACAGTGACAATATCGTTCATGGCCTTCCCCTCATATCAAATTTATTTTATGAGTTTAAATTATAAACCGCTTTTCGAAAATGTCAATAATATCAATTTTAATAGTGTTTTGCATTTTATTTTTTGTTTAAGCAATTCGATCAATAAAATATATTCGATTTACAAACGCCGGTTATAAATTTTCCTCCCGGGAACGGAGTTTAAAAAGTTGACTAAACAATTAAAATATTTGCCGACAGTTTTTTTTATGCTATAATTGCAAATATCAGACCATGAAAGGAGAACCAACCATGGGCAAAGACAAAGACAAGGGCAAGGAAAAAAGCAACAAACCGAAACTGTCCGTCAAAGACAAGAAGAAAAAGAAAAAGGAAAAGCAAGAGAAAAAAGCCACTGCGTTTTAGCGGCAGGCAGCACGAAATAACCGTTCCGGCCATGAAAGGGGGAAGTATTCCCTCCCGTTTTAAAACATCAGTTTGATCCGCCAGTCCTGAAAATCGTCATCGTCGAGAATCACGCGGACGTATTTGCAATGTCGTTTTCCATATCAAGGTTCCCCCCAGGTCATGCCAGCAACAGGGCGATCAGGAAAGCCGCGCCGGCCAGAAAGGCCAGGGGATTGATCGCCCGCCAGACAGGATTGGCCCGCTTGAGAATGGAAAAATCGGTGACATAAACCGTTTCGCAGGCCCCGTTGCCGGTGTCGTCGCGCCCGATGCTCGTGCCGCGGGCAAACTGGTTGGCCGGTTGGCTGTAGTTGACCAGATAGCCCTTGAAGTATACCTGGTCCCCGGGACGAACTTTGAGGATGCGCCGGCTCAATTTTTCATCGGCGCAAAGAATATGGTTGTTGGACAAATGGCTTCCTGAAAACAGTACGGCGGTTTCCTGGTCGGGAAAGCTGCACATGCAGGTAAAATCCCTGTTCCAGAATTTCATCTTGCGATAAACGCCGCTGCTGATATTCTTACCCCAGACCACGCACAGGTCCTTGATGTTGAGATAATCCTGCCAGCGGCGATGCGAGATGTCAAGCAGCGAATCGCTGCGATGCTGGCTGACCACCAGTCCGAAAAGTTCATAATGATACAGTGGCGTGACCGTGTACGCGATTTTCTTCTTGGTCACTTGGAAGGCGGCGGGAAGGTTCTCCTTGACCTGCAAAGGTTCCCGGAACAACTGCGGGAAAATACCATGCGCGGGCGGCAACCGGTCATCAAAGAGCAGGGAGAGCACCCAGATGAGCAGGCAGGCCAGCATGCCCAAGCGCAAGAGCTTGCTCCTGGTGCCGGCCGCGCCGAT
>SPCN01000488.1 GCA_004525465.1 Chrysiogenales bacterium
AATTCGCAACAGACGGCCGTCAACTGCCGGCGGGAATCTATCTTGGACCTGGCATCGATGCCCAATCCCGTGCCTTCGGCCAGGGGCTTGGCAAAGAGGGGAAAGGGCAGGTCAACGGCGGCGATATCCTCCTTGGCCGCGACCACGACGAAATCGGGGGTGGCCACGCCCAAGGAACGGACCACACGCTTGGTCAGAGCCTTGTCCAGGGTAAGAGCCAGCACCAGAGGACCGGAGAACGTATAAGGGATCTGGTAGGCATCGAGCAGGGCCGGCACCTGGGCTTCGCGGCCCAACCCGAACATGCCTTCGCAGATGTTGAAGACCATATCCCAGCGCTCGCCGGCGGCCAGACGCTGAACCAAACTTTTTACATTGCCGATGCGCTTGGTTTTATGCCCCATGGCGCTAAGCGCTTTCTCAATGGCGGCAATGGTGTCGGGACTGTCGAACTCGGCGGTTTGTTCTTCGCTGTATCCTGCATCCAGGTAATCCTGTCTCAAATCATAGGTTAAACCAATGTGCATGGGTTCCTCTGTGTTTGGATTTCATGATGATTTTATTCCACCTTATAAAAATACGCAAGCGGTTTTTCAGCCGGGCACTGGCTTTTACAGATCCTCTCCCGGCGCCGATCCTTCGCTCTTCTGATCGGGGTAGCGGTATATTTTTTGTTGGTAGTTTCTTAGCAGTATGTTGCCGTCGGCTCGTCCCTGGTAATAATCGGGAAGCAGCGGGATCTTGCCGCCGCCGTTCGGGGCATCGATAACATAATGGGGAACGGCGTAGCCGCTGGTGTGACCACGCAGGCCTTCGATTATCTCCAGGCCTTTTTCCACCGGGGTGCGGAAATGGGAAGATCCGAGGATGGGATCGCACTGGTACATATAATATGGACGGACCCTGATCTTGAGCAGTTCATGCATCAATTTTTTCATGACCGGCACCGAATCGTTGATGTCTTTCAGCAGCACGGTCTGACTGCCCAAGGGAATGCCGGCATCGGCCAGCCGTTCACAAGCCTGGGCGCTTTCCGGAGTGATCTCGTCAGGGTGGGTGAAATGGATACTCATCCACAGGGGACGGAAACGTTTCAATATATTGACCAGCGAATGGGTGATGCGCTGCGGCATGGTCACAGGCACCTTGGTGCCGATGCGGACGAATTCCACGTGGGGGATGCGACTCAAACGGGTCAGCAGGTATTCAAGGCTGTCATCGGGCAAAGTCAGCGGGTCACCGCCGGAGAGCAGGACATCGCGCACGGCAGGATTCAGTTCGATGTAGGAAAGGGCCCGGTCCCACTGTTCGTGGTTGAGATGGCGCTTGTTCTGGTCGCCCACCAGACGCGAGCGGGTGCAATAACGGCAATAGGTCGAACAGAAACCGGTAACCAGCAAAAGCACCCGGTCGGGATAGCGATGCACCAGACCAGGGACGCGGCTGTGGGAGTCTTCACCAAGCGGGTCGGCGGCTTCACCGCAGGAGATCAGGTGCTCGGCGGTTACCGGCACGACACTGCGGCGCAGCGGCTGCATGGAGTCAAGTGGATCGAGCAGGCTGGCATAATACGGAGTGACGCGCAGGGGCAGGCTGCCGCTCTGCACGGTCATGGCTCGCACCTCATCATCGGATAACTGCAGAATTTGCTGCAGTGCTTTCAAGCTGGTGATACTGTTGCGCAGCTGCCATTCCCAATTATTCCAGTCATCCTTTGTCGCCAATGGAAAATATTTTCTCAGGAACTGCAGAGAACGAGCTCCGATCTTCAGAACTGTTTTATCGGGTTTGGAATTGGGGAATTGTATTAACTCGGGAAAGAGCAACGACGAGGCAAGGTTGTTGCTTTCCTCCAGCAGCGCACTGCTTGGAGGTTCAGCCTCCTCACTGGGAAGTTCAGCTTCCTTCATCGCCATCACCTGATTGGCTTTTTTCAATTTCTTTGCCTCCGATTTTTCAATTAAGAATATAGTTCGTTTTTAAACACGTGTCAATAGAAAT
>SPCN01000301.1 GCA_004525465.1 Chrysiogenales bacterium
CGTAACTTCTCCTTCTGCCACATCTCCTCTTCGCGCTTCTTGCGATGCTCCTCGCGCACCAGGCGGATCTCTTCCTTGACCTTAAGCTCTTCGTCAAGTTGCACTTTGCGTGACTCTTCACGCCGACGCTTCTGGTCCTCAATCAAGCCCTGGCGGCGCTGCTGCTCCTCTTCCTCGATCTCTACCACGGCGTCCGAATCCAAATAGAAGACGCCAGCCAGCTTTTCGGAAGGGATGAACTCCGGATTACTCAGGATGACTTCTTCAACCAGCTTGAGATCTATGGGAGCAATCAGGTCGAGGATGTGATAGAGACGCAGGATGTGGATCTCGTAATTTTTTTCCCGGAAGCCGAATTCCAGGAATATCTTGTGAAACAACTTGTTGCCTGTTTCCACTTTACGAAATTCTCCAATGCGCGAAGCCAGTGAATTAAAGACATCGGTTTCCAGGAAGATCTGCTTGTTGACCGCGACCAATGAGGCCAGCTTTTCACCGCTGGCCATGAACACCTTGTTAGCGGTATCGTAGACGATCTTGTCGGAGATGGCCCCCTTCCTGGTGGTTTTGACCGTGAACTGGAATTCACCATCCGAGGTCTGCTCGAAAACAATAGTCATGCCCTGCAAGGCCTTATAGCTTTCAAATATCTTGTCGAAACCCAGCAGCAAGTTCTCGTCCTGGAAAAAATAGAGGGTGTGCTGCTTGTGGGTGAAGGTATCAGCGGCTTCGATCTCAATGGCATCGCCGAAATTGTAGAGTCCGGGCTTCAAGCGCACGGCCCCCGAGGAAATCTCCCTTTGGGTCAGGTAATAGCGCGTTTCGCCTTCGCTGAAGATCTGTTCTTCGAACTTTTTCCTTTTCTGCAGCAGGTTCTTCTTGTCGTCGAAACTGAGCTTTGCCAAAAAAGGATTGGCTTCGCTGACCAGAACATTTTTTTTGATGTGATAGAGCACCGATATCAAGTGCCATTTCCCCCAGCCGCCGCCGCAGGTCTGCAGCAAGTCGATCTTGTACTGGCTGGTCATGATGTAATTCAAGGCGAAGCAGGTAGCGGCAAAGTCAGGCGCGGCCGGGTCAACCTTGCAGAAATTCTCGACAAAGAATTCAGTACTTTCCGAGGCCTGCCTGTCTTTCAGGAATTCGCGGATGGCATTGAAAACATCTGGTGCTATGGCTTTGAGGTTTTTCATGAGCAATACCTTGCCGTTGATGAAGGCGATGCCGACTTCCTTGTTCAGCCCCGAGGTAAGCTTCTTGCGTAAAATGTTAAAATCGCGCTCGATGAGCGGTGTCTGAGTCTGGCGTGGATCGTCATCGATCGAGATGTATTCGGCGTCACCGCAGGGCCTTCCCTGCTTGTGCGGCAGAAGCAGTTCTATCTTCTGCCGGACCAGGTATTCGGTGTATTTACGGAACTCCGAGGTGCCATCATAACTGAGGCGGATTTCGTCGCGGCCGCCCTGGTTGCGGGCCTCCTCGACCGTGAGAATCACACCCTGTTCCACGGCGACATATTTCTTGTTGCCCACCGGCAACTGGCCCGGATACTCCTTGAAGATCAGGTCACCTGCCTTGTATTCGCAGTCGGGATCGTAGACCTTGACCCGGCTTTTACGGTCTTCCCGCGTCTTGAAAAGAGCCACCTGGTAAACGATATCCGCAAATTCCTGAGGCTGAGTTTTGCCCTTGAGATGGTTCAGGATAAATTCGATATCATTGGCGCCGATATCCAGATTGGTTTCTATTTTATTGTCCACTCTGCTTGTTCCCCCTTTAAATTTTTTGTGCCCGTGGCCACGTCCTCAATTTTCATGTCCGCCCGGTTGCGGACGATCTTGGTGCCGGAGCGGTTGGCCAAAGCGGCCTTCAGCTTTTCGGCCGAGGTGATCAGCACCTCGCGGCCGCCGCCGTTGATGTAATCCATGGCGGCGATGATCTTTGGTCCCATGGAACCAGGTGGAAATTGTCCCTGGTCCAGCATGCGCCGGGCCTGGTCCACATCCATACTGGGGATGGGACGGGCGTTCTCCTTGCCGAAATTCTCCTCTACCCGATCCACCCCGGTCAGAATGATAAACAGGTCGGCCTTGGCTTCCCTGGCGATCAGCGCCGAAGCGTGGTCCTTGTCGATGACCGCTTCGACGCCCTCGACCAGTCCCGAAGAATTGATGAAAACCGGAATGCCGCCGCCGCCGGCGGCGATGACGACGATTCCCTTTTCCACCATGGAGCGGATGGCCCGCTTGGGAATGATGTCGATGGGCAGGGGCGACGGCACCACGCGGCGGAAACCGCGGCCGGCGTCCTCGACCATCTGCCACTTGTTCTCTTTCTTTAATTGGGCGGCCCGGAAACTGTTGTAAAACGGGCCGATGGGCTTGGTGGGTTTCAGGAAAGCCCCGTCCTCGCGGTCCACCACCACCTGGGTCAGCACCGTGGCTACTTCCTTGTCGATGGAGCGCTTGCGCAGTTCGTTGAGGATGGCCCGTTCCAGCATATAGCCCATGCTGCCTTCGGTCATGGCATCGCAAACATCCAGGGGGAAAGCGGGGATGGTATTGGCCGCCGCCTCCATCTGCAGCAGGATGTTGCCTACCTGGGGGCCATTGCCGTGGACGATGATCAGTTCATAGCCCTTGCGGATAATTTCGAC
The DNA here is from genome assembly GCA_004525465.1 of Chrysiogenales bacterium. Classification (GTDB taxonomy): domain Bacteria; phylum Acidobacteriota; class Aminicenantia; order UBA2199; family UBA2199; genus UBA2199. The sequence goes on from SPCN01000301.1 coordinate 2,657, forward strand.
CATCAATTGGGCCGCTTTCTGGGCGTTGCGGTACTGTTCCTTGGCCGTGCCCTTTTGCCCGGCTTCCAGCATGGCATTGCCCCCGAAGGCGATCAAAGCAAGTTTATTTCTCATTTTCTCCCAACCCAAAAATAAGCGGGGCAGCCGCTCCCGTCAGAACGGCCGCCCCATGCCGGATGGTTGCGGCTTTATTTTTTGAACTTTTTTTTCAGGATGTCTTCCAGGGTCGGCTTGCCGATCACCTGGAGTTCGTAGCCGACGCGGACCGTTGGTTTCTTGAACTTGACGATGCGGCCCAGGTCAATGGGCGTGGCGATGATGATCAGGTCGCAGGGCACCTTGTTGATTGTCGCTTCCAGGTCCTTCATCTGCTTGGCGCCATAGCCCATGGCCGGAAGCAGCACGCCGATATCGGGATATTTCTTGAAGGTGTCGGCGATGGTTCCCACAGCATACTCGCGGGGATCGACCAATTCGGCGGCGCCGTATTTCTCGGCGGCCATGACACCGGCCCCGTACTGCATTTCACCGTGGGTCAAGGTCGGGCCGTCTTCGATGACCAGCACGCGCTTGCCGCGGATCTTCTCGCTGTCCTTCACCTGCAGGGGCGAAGCCGCATCGACCAC
>SPCN01000051.1 GCA_004525465.1 Chrysiogenales bacterium
AGCCTTTGGAAACCAGGAATTTGGCCAATTGCAAATTGTTGCTCAAGGCGGCGTAGTAAAGGGCTGTTTCATTGTCTTTTTCCCTGGCCTGCAGGTCTGCTCCGTTCTTCAGCAGCAGACGGACGGTTTTCAAGTGGCCGCCCCAAGCGGCCAAGTGCAGCGGGGCCAGCTGGTAGCTGGTCTCCCTGCCGTTGACGTCGGCTCCCTTCCGGATCAGCCAGGTGGCCAGCTCCAGGTGGCCGCGATGCGCGGCCAGGTGTAGCGGCGTTCGGCCGCTGTCGTTGGCGGCATTCAGCAGCGAAGGATCCTTGGCCAGCAGTTCCTTGGCCTGGGCCAGGTCGCCCTTGAGCGCGGCGTCATGGATCTCGGCCGACCAGGCCCACGAGGCCAGCATGAGCAGCAAGACAAACAAAAACGCTTTGACACTTTTCATTTCTTTCTCCTTTTTTAAAAATTATTTAATTTTCAATTTTATTTCTTTACTCTGAGTCGGCCATGACATTGCTTTCCGGGACATCTTAAAAATCACCTGATGCTTTGCCGGTGCCAACGATTTTTCATCTTTGGCAGCCGCGCTATTTTTGTCTGCACCTGTCCCGTTCATATTCGGCCTCCTTTTCTGAAATGTGATTTATTTAGTTGTTAAATGGATATACCTTTTGTTTTTGATGGCTGAAGACCAGCAGCCCGAAAGGGGAGATGCGGATGGCGGCAGGTTTGAAACCGGGATCCCATACCGTCTCGCTCTGCTTTCCGGAGCGCATGTCCCTGATGGTGAAAACGGTGCCGTCGACAAAGACAACATAGAAATGATCTCCGCTTTGCTGGTAGGTGTATGGCGGAGATTTCAGTTCCAATTTTTCCTCTTTCTGCTGTTCCATATCCAGCCAGAAATAGCTGCGGTCCGCATGATAAACCACGCCGCGGGATTCGTAGCCGCCGAGCCGGCGCGGGCTTTTACTGTAGTTCCCCTTCCTTTGCAGCAGCGGGATCAGTTGTTCCCCGACGCGGTAGAGATTCACACCCGAGGATTCGAACAGGAGAATTTTGTCTTGCCAGACGCCCAGAGAATTTGTCTTGGCGAGCTCTTCCACCTGGCCGGAAATATGCAGACGGTAAAGGCGCGGCTCGCTGAATATGACAAGTTGACGGGGTTCGCCGGACATATGCAAAACATAGCTGATCCGCGAATCGTAAAAATCGCCCCTGATCGGAAATGTCTTGACGTGACCGGCGTCTATCTCGACAATCATGGCCTTTTTAGACTGCGGTTTTTGCAGGAAAAGGGAAAATGCACCGTTGCGAATGCTGCCGAATTCTCCGTAATGTCCTTCGTAAATGGACCAGTCCGGCGGGATCCGGTAAAGAGTTTGCAAATCGCCTGTTTTCAGGTCGAGTGCGACAATGCTCGTTTCGATGCAGTTGCTATTGCCGTCCAGTTTTCGCGTCATGCAATACAGGGTGTTTCCGTCCTCGCTTTCCCGCAGCATGATCAGGCAGCCCGGAATACGTTTCCGTCCCCGCTCCAAGGTGATTTCGCTGCGTCCGCAGGAATTTTTAAGGATCAGTCCCGTGGGGGTGAGGTTAAGATTCTTCCATTTGGCGGGAACCTGGTAAAAAATGAAGCCGGCGATCAGGCCGGTCGCGGCCAACAGGCCGGGAAAGAATTTTTTGTTGAAGGTTGAGACCGGCTTGATGTCATAGCGTTGAAAAAGAAAGAAGAAAAGGAGCGGATAGACCAGAATGGCCAGGTTGGCCTGCAGGATGATCTGGCCGATCTCCCGGCTGTTGTCCAGGAGTTTGATCAGGAGGATCTGGCCGATCGACAGCAGGCAGGTGATGAAGAAAGCGCTGATGAAGTTCTTGAAGCTTATGGAAAAGGCGATCGAAAGCAGAAAAAATCCGGCGTATAAATGGGTAAAATTGAATGGGGAAAGGAAGGATGGAAGTTGCCATGACTGGTGCAGGCGCAGGTAGATCAACAAAGTCAGTGATACGCTCAGCAGGCGCGGCAGGAATTTCAGCAGCAGCAGGCGGCTGCGGGACAACGGCAGCGACAGCATGTATTCGCCGGCGTTTTCCTGCCGCTCCCTTTCGAACATCGACCACCCCGTGAAGGAAGCGAAAAGCAGCAGGAAAATTTCCAGGGCCGGGGCCAGATAGACATCTTGATCGCTGGCGACGATGCCTGCAAAAATAGCGGCCAAAACCATGAAAATGATCGCGCCGTCCTTGAAAATGCGCTTGGTTTCAGTGGCGAGCATATTCGCCTCCTATGAAGGCCCTTAAAATTTCCGTCAGGTTCAGGTGCTCGACGTTGTCCAGGTGGTGGACCTTTGCTTGATAGGGGTAGACGTACATTTCCCTGGCGTTTTGCCATTGCCTGGAAAATACGACCGGGATATCTTCGGGAATGCTTTCTCCGTAGAATTTGATGAACTTCTGTTTCAGCATATCCACATTTTCATCCAAAATGACCTTACCCTTTTCCATGACCATGACCCGTTCGGGAATGCCCTCGATTTCAAAAGCCGATTGCGAAGCCATGATCACGGTGAGTTGTTTTTCCTCGATGAGACGCAGGATGGAGGTCAGGAAAACCTCCCGCAGATGGGGATCGAGAAAGTGAACCACGTCGTCGACAAAAAGATATTCAGGGGCTGCGCCCAGGGCCAGCGACAGGAAGAAGATGGTTTTTTCCCCCTTGGACATGGAGGCGATTTTCTGCCCCGGCCGGAACGCAGGCTCGCTGATGGTCCAGGCTGCGGAGCGGCCGTAGAAATGGGCGTGCATTCGCGCTGCTTCCTTAACTGTCATGCCATCGTACAGACTGATGGATGCCGGAATATAGGCGATCTTTTTGCGGCTGCGGTGATCAGCCGGGCAACCGTCGTAGAGGATGGAACCCGGCCGGGCACGCAGAACGCCTGCCAGGGCCCTGAGCAAGGTCGTTTTTCCCGCACCGTTGGCTCCGGCCAGCAGGATGCTTTCGCCCTTGTCTATGGCCAGGCTCAGGTCATCGACTGCCCGGACCTTGCCGAAACGGACACTGAGCTTATCAATTGCGATCATGGTGACTCCGGATTCTGGCTATGGTCATTTTGTTTGCCTCCTGGTAAAAACGAAGCACGGACTGACGGGCCCTGTTTATTCTCGACGACACCGTGGCGGTACTGATGTGAAGTGCGCGGCCGATTTCCTGGTAGGAGAGTTCCCCATATTCGCGCATGACCAGTGCTTCGCGCAGGCAACGCGGCAAGACGGAGATCGCTTTTCTGACAATGCGGATCTCTTCCTCCGAACCGGCATTGCATTCCGGTGTCTGCCAGTCAATGGCGGTGAACTCGGAAACGGGTTGCTGCGGGCCGCGAACTTTCCTGCGCCGCAGTTGGTCCAGGCAGATATTGCGGGCAATGCGCATCAGCCAGGCCTGTACATGTTCGGGATTGTCATGATCATAATGGACCAGTGCCTTGGTAAAGGTGTCCTGGGTCAGGTCGCGGGCATCGGCGGCATTGCCGATGAATCCCAGGCAAAGGCAGAAGATCTTGTCATTGAAAGCCATCAGGGAAATTTTTTCATCTTCGCTTGTCCGATCCATATGCCCGGCTGGCGTACTTTTTTCGCTTTGCACGCGGATGGTGACTTTGCGGACAAAACCGGTAGCTATCTGAGCTTGTATCATTTGTCATCCCCCTCCGGAAAAAAGCTGTCGAGCAAATCCTTGATTTGCCGGCGCGAGAACCCCATTTCAATCGCTTTTTCCGTGAACTTGAAAAACTCTTCGCGCAATATGTCCTTTTTTTTCAAATCGAGCTGTTCGCTCTTTTCGACCCAAAAGCCCACTCCGGCCCGGCCGTTGATGATCTTTTCCTGGGTAAGGTCACGGTAGGCCCTGGCCACGGTATTGGGATTGATCTTGAGAAACTGGGCCAGATCGCGAATAGACGGCAGGTTTTGATTTTCCTGGATGATATTGCGGGCGATGGCCTGCTTGATGTTTTTTTTGATCTGCTCATATACCGGCAGCGGCGAAGCAAAATCAACAGTCATTTCAGATAAAAGTAAGTTTTTCACTGTATCACAATGATAATACAGTAATACAGATTTGTCAACTTATTTTTTTTTTTTTTTGCGGTAATTGAAAAAAATGACAAATAGCGGAGATTGTGGACAATTGAATACAATGATCTGTTTTGTTGAAATCCACAAAAATTTCCCTTACAATGGTTCCATGAATTCAGGTTATTTTACTCCGGGAAAAGAATCATGACCGCCGTCGATGCGGTCATCCGCAATATCAGTCAACTGGTCAATCCCGGCTCCGACCGCGTGGCGCGCGGCAAGGAGTCCGGCTCCCTGCGCATTCAGGAAAATGTTTGCATCGGGGCCCGACAGGGGATGATCAACTTCATCGGTTCCGAAGCCGATTGTCGCAGTCACTGCCAGCTGGAACCGGGAGGTCTGGAATTGGATGCCGGCGCCTGCGTGGCATTGCCCGGGTTAGTGGATCCCCACACCCATCTTCCCTTCGCCGGCACGCGCCAGGATGAGTTCAGTCTGAAGCTGCAGGGTGTCAGCTACCAGGAGATCGCCAACCGCGGCGGCGGCATCAAAGGGACGGTAGGCAAAACCAGGGCCATCAGCCTTCAAGACCTGGTTGCGGTTTGCCGGAAACGGCTTGACCAGATGCTGCTTTGCGGCACGACGACCTTGGAAGCCAAAAGCGGTTACGGCCTGGACCTGGAAACCGAATTGAAACAATTGCAGGCATTGCGAATCGTGGCCGAGCAGCACCCCTTGACCATTGTTCCCACCTTCATGGGTGCTCATGAGATCCCTGATGATTTTCGGGGGAAAAACAGGGATTTTCTCGATCTTCTGCTTGGCGATATCCTGCCCAAGGTGCAGGAAAAACAGTTGGCCGACTTCGTGGATATTTTTTGCGAAGACGGTTATTTTTCTTATGGCGAAGCGGAATATTACCTGAGCCAGGCCGCGGCCCGGGGCTTTAAGATCAAGATGCATGCCGACGAATTCACTTCCAACGGTGCCGCCGAATTGGCCGCCCGGCTCCGTGCGGTTTCCGCCGAGCACCTGATCGCCATCAGCGATGAGGAAATCGCAAAAATTGCCGCTTCCAAGACGGCCTGCGTGCTGCTGCCCGGGGTTTCTTTTTTTCTCAAACTCGGACGCTATGCCCCGGCGCAGAAAATTCTGGCTGCGGATGGCATCGTGGCCCTGGGAACGGATTTCAATCCCGGGAGCTCAATGATCTCCTCGCAACTGCTGATTTTCCATTTGGCGGTATTCCAAATGGGACTGACCATTGAGCAGGCCTTGAATGCTGTCACTATCAATGCGGCCTATGCCATCGACCGGCAGCATCAGGTTGGTTCACTGGCCCTGGGCAAGAAATTGGATCTGCTGCTTCTGGATATCCCCGATTATCAGTATCTGGCCTACCACCTGGGCATCAATCCGGTGCATACGGTGTTCAAGGCGGGGAAGCTCGTGGTGCAGAACCGGCAGATCATTGTTGAATAAAGGCAGGAGGATGGCATGATGTTTCGCAAGACCGCCTGGGCTGGAATTGGAAAATTTTATCAATCCGATAAAAAAATCCTGGAAACAGAATTGCAGCAAATGGTCCGGCCCGCTGAAAACCGGCAAAAAGTCCTGGGCCTGCTTGCTCCCCATGCCGGTTATATGTACTCGGGTGCTTGCGCCGGCCAGGGCTACGGCCGCGTGGTATTGACCGAAACCGTCATCATCCTGGGTGTCAGCCACCGCGGCGCCGGGCCGGGCCTGGCAGTGGACGGCAATGATTACTGGGAAACGCCCCTGGGAAATGTTGAAGTCAATTCCGAACTGCGCTCGCGCCTGCTGGGCGCTTCCGGCCTGTTCCAGCTGGATAGTGAAGCCGGCCGTCTGGAGCACTCACTGGAGGTGCAGGTGCCGTTTATCCAGTTTGCCAGTCCCGGATCGCGTATCCTGCCCATCGTTGTCGCCGCCTCCCGGCTTGAGGACTTGCTGGCGGCCGGTCAGGAAATCGCCGCTTTTTTAAAAGAAAACCGCAACCTGATGATGGTCGCCTCCAGCGACATGAGCCATTATGTTACGGCGGCCCGAGCCAGGGAGCTTGATTTCAAAGCCATCGAAAAAGTGCTGCAGCTCGATGCCGAAGGATTGTACCACACCGTTTCGGACAACCGCATCTCCATGTGTGGAGTGGCGCCGGCTGTGATCATGCTCAGCGCCGCCCGCGCAGCCGGAGCCTCCAGGGCCGAACTGGTCTGCTATACCCATTCCGGAGAAGTGACGGGCGAAATGGACGAAGTGGTCGGCTACGCCAGCCTCATCGTTTTTTAGTCCCAGGCCATGTCTGAAATAAAATCCACTCCGGCCGAGCCGGGTGAAGCGATCGTCCTGAGCAGGTCCGGGCACACGATCTCGCGACGTAATATCGATCCGGACGCCCTCAAGATACTTTTTCGACTCAACCGCCTGGGTTTTACCGCCTATCTGACCGGCGGCGCGGTGCGCGACATGCTGCTGGGAAAAGAGCCCAAGGATTTCGATATTGCCACCAACGCCCGCCCGGCCCAAGTCAAGAAGTATTTCAGCAACGCCTTCATAATCGGGAGGCGTTTTCGCTTGGCCCACATCCATTTTCGCGGCGGCAAAATCATTGAAGTGGCGACTTTTCGCCGGGACCCCGGTCCCGACACATTGGAACTGTTGTCGGCCGGCGCTGCCCCCCAATACGCTTTCGGTACTCCGGCCCAGGATGCAATGCGCCGCGATATCACCGTCAACGCCCTTTTTTACGACCCGGTTTCGGCATCGCTCATCGATTATGTCGGCGGTCTGGCCGACCTGAGCTCGGGCCGCATTCGCGTCATCGGGGATGCCGGGGAACGCTTCCGCGAAGATCCCGTGCGCATCTGGCGGGTGATCCGCTACGCGGCCCGCCTGGGATTTGTCATTGAGGATGACATCGGGCGCGAGATCAGCGCGCAGCGGCACTTGCTTTCCGCTTGTTCCCCGGCCCGCCTGTTCGAGGAGTTCTCCAAGGATCTGCTGGGTCCGCAAGCCCGGCCCGTCGTTTCCGGACTGAGAGATTATGGGCTGCTCAGTCTCCTTCTCGGCCGCATCGGCGCAACGTTCGAAAATGATCCAATATTGTTTAAAAAGGTTGACTCGCTTCTGGATATTGCCGATCTTGAAAAATCACTGCGTCATGATCCGGGCCTGACGGAAATGGCAGCGCTCCTTTTTTGGCCCTGGGCCGAATCACTGCTGATCGGCGCGCCGCCTGATCCTCACACGGTTCTGAAAAAGGCGTTGCTGAATGCCGAAATGGCCGTGGCCCTGCCCAAAGGCCTGCGCGCCCAGGTCATAGATATCGTGGCTCTGATCGCCAGGATGATCCGGGCTTTGCGTACCGGGAACATGCGCTGGTCCATGCGCGGCCGGACGCAGTTCGCTATGGCTTCCCGGCTTTGCTTCCTGATCGAACAGAACCGTGCTCCCGAAGCCGGGGAGTCCTTTGAAATCCTTTTCCGGCAGGCCTTTCCCGAGCGTCCGAGTTTTGGGAGCAAACGTCGTCGCCGCCCCCGAAAAAGAAAGCCGCCGCCTCAGTGAACTGCCCGCAACGCGGCCAGGGCTTTTTCAGCCATTTGCTCTTGAAAGGCGGCCAGTTCGGCCGGAGTGTGCGGAAATTTTAAAAATTCCTCGGTAGAAGCGAATATTTTCTTTTCGGTTTCCAGCAGGCCCGGCAAGAAGCCTGTGCCCTCAAGATTGTCCAGTCGTGTGGCCTCGAGGTATTCACGGCGGTCACTTTCAGGATGGGGGCGGGCTGTTTTTTTCAGGCGTTTCGACTCCAGGTACAGGGCTGCCTTGTCGCCCTGAGCCAGTGGGATGGCTGACGCGCCCGCTTCCACCCACATGGGAATGGCTATGGTGAACAGCGGCTCGCCCAGCATGACCCAGAGGGTGGCCAGAGAATTTTTTTGATCGGGTTTCCGGCCGCAGACGACCACGGCCGCCGAAGTGGATTCGCGGTCGATGGTGTCGCGGGTGGCGATCCAGAACGGTTTCTTGGCGGAAAAAGCTTTGAACTGCGAGTATACCGGTTGTTGCACCAATGCATGCCCGGTATCGCGGCTGATCCGGCCCAGGATCAGGTACGGCGAGATCTGCCCGGGAGGGATCTGGCCGAACAGCTGGCTCGCCCTTTCGAAACGGAGGTAGCCGGCTCCGGTTCCCGCTTCACCGCTACGGGCGAAGTTGGTGTTAATGATATATTTTTCCGGAAAATCGGCTGCCGTGTATTTTTTGAAGGCGCGGTTGGATACCTCGAACAAAGCTGCATCCCCTTGCGCGTCCAATACTCCGAAGTTGGCCAGGCTGCCCAGGCTGGGGCCAAGGTTTTCCTGAATGTATTTTTCGAAATCGGCCACGCTCGAGCATATGCGCAGGGCATCGGCCATGATGGTCCCTTCCATATCCTTCATTTCGCCGCTGCTTTCGGGCAGGTTGTAGGCCACGGAGTTGAAAATGGCGAATCCCGCTGAATTCAAGCCGGCGTAGGCCCAGCGGCCGGAGCGGTCTTCGGCATTGACCAGGGCCAGGTAGGAAAAGGGGCTTTCGTTGACAAAGATGACCTTGTTGTTCAAAAAATCGGTGTCGCGGTTTTTCCAGAGCAGGGGCCGGTGCGAACTGGAAGCGCCGGGGCTGATGACGGCCGTGGTGCAGGCATGGTCGGGAAGCGACAGGGTGGATAACAGGGCCAGAAAAATAGCCAGAACCGGGAGAATTTTTTTCATGGTCACCTCAATTGGCAAACTGCATAGTAAAAGACAGCGGGCCAAAAGTCAATCCGGTCAACCGCCGCGCCGGGCAGGCGATTTTGTGCTACAATGCCCTTGACCCTGACAAGAATGGGAGGCGCGGATGAAAAAATTACCGCAGTTGCCGTTCCTCGGCATTTTCAGCCGTTGGTTCGAAGCCGCCAATAATGCCATTGACGGCATCATGCAGGCGGCCAAGACCCAGCGCCATTTGAAATTCCACCTGCTGGCCGCTTTTTCCGTCCTGCTCTTCTGTTTCACCCTGGGATTGAGTAAAATCGAGTTCGCTGTGATCGCCCTGGTCACGCTGCTGGTGATCGTGGCCGAGATGTTCAATTCGGCGCTGGAAGCCGCGGTTGATCTGAGCACCCGGGAATCCAGCGAACTGGCGCGGACGGCTAAAGATATTGCGGCCGGGGCGGTGTTGGTCAGCGCCATTGGATCCCTGGTAATCGCCTTTCTCATTCTGGGACCGCATATCGCCGGGATCTGGTTGGGTAAGTACAGCTTCCCGAGCCATTCGGCTGCAAACATAGCGGTCCTGGCCGTGATCATGATCATGCTGATGGTCATTTTGATCAAAACTCATTTCGGCCGCGGCTTTCCCCTGCGCGGCGGTTTTCCCAGCGGTCACAGCGCCTCGGCTTTTTCGCTATGGATTTCGCTTCTTCATGTTACCGCCAATCCCTGGCTCATCGCTTGCGGTTTTTTGGCCGCGCTGTTGGTGGCTGCCAACCGGTTGCGCCTGAAAATCCATACTTTCCGCGACGTGTTTTTCGGTGCCCTGCTGGGATCGGCTGTCACCCTGGTTTTGTTCCGGGTGTTTTACCATTGATGGACTCGGCTTGAATGGCGGATGTTTTTTTTGTCCGGACAATTCCGGAATTCAGCCGATCTGTCCGCCCTTGACGACCGGAGATATTTTCCCTATAATTTTTAAGTATCATGAAGCATAAAGTACTTTTATTAATAAGCGGCTTGTTTTTTTTCTGCGGCTGTCGGGGTTCCCGTCCCGCCCTGATCCCCGAAATAAGCCCGCCGCTGATCCAGGAGGAGGTTTGCACCTGGTCAGGCCATTTGGCCGGAGACATCCTTTTTCCCTGCGCCGGGGGCGTCGGCTGGGTGGATGCGGCAGGCAAGATTGTCACCTGGGATGCTGAAAAAAAAACCGCCGCCGTGGTTTTCGAACTGTCGTTCCCAATAACGGTCCCCCCCTTCCGCCAGGGCGATTTCCTGGTATTCAAAGACCAGGCTTCCGACCACCTGCTGGTGTACGATCTGGCTGAGCTCAAGGTGAAGTTTGAATCGCGTAACATGGGGGTGGGGAAAATCCTGGCTGTGGACCGCGACTGCCTGGTGTATTTGGATGGCGAGCATTTGGCCATTCATTTCTGGGAAAATCCGGCCGGAATATTCCGCATGACGGAACGGATTGAAAATTTTTTCAATTGCTATTTTTCCCCGGAGTACATTTTGATATTCACCAGGGATCGTTTGTTCACTTTTATTAAAAAAAATGGTGAATTCCAACAAACGCCATTGCCGGTTCCGGCAGCGTCCGCGTTATTTTGCGACGGCGAAAATATTTATTATGGTTCCAGCCAGCGCCAGTTGGTGAAATTTTCACTGACGCAAAAGCGCCTGGTCTGGAAAATGAGACTGGGGCGAATCCTTGAGCGGCAGCCCTTCGCTTTCGCCGGCTGCATCGTGGCCAATCCAGCCGACAACAATGTCCTGCAGGTGAACAGGCGCGGCAGTGTGCGCTGGTGGCTGGCACTGCAATCCACCATGCGTTTTGACCTGGTGCCCATGAACGACAATCTGGCCGCCGTCTTGCTGAATCATGAAATCAAATTCATTGATCTGTTTCATAAAAAGGTGACTGTGTTCAAAAGCCGGGGCAATCCGGTCAGCAATCCTCTGGCTTTGGGCCACGATCTGTACTTCATGCTGCAGGAAGGAAAAAACTGCAAATTGCAGCGTGTCGGCAATCACTATGGAATTGAAGTGGAACTGGATCCGGCCAAAGTCAGGTGGACGGGGCAATCGATCCGTTTTTTTATTCAATCCCGCAATCTGCTTAAGCCCACTTTTAACCTTTTGATCAGCGACCGTGAAGGGCGGACGGTTATGAGCAAAAGTGCGGAAGCGGCCGAACGGATGCAACTGGTCTGGATACCGCCTCAGCCGGGAAAATATTTGATAAAGGTGACGGCCATGGGCCTGAACCGCAAAGCGGATGTGGAAGTGTCTTTTCAGGTCTTGGATCCCCAAAAAATAATCTCAGGATTCTATCTGCATTTTTGACAAGGCAGAGTGGAGGTGTGATGAATATGAAATTGATCTTTTGGCTCGCTGCAGTCATGCTGGTGCTTGCGGTTCCGGCTCAGGAAAATAAAACATGCATCCTGGAGACCGAAAAAGGCACCTTGGTCTTCCAGATGTATCCTGGCGTGGCGCCGCGGACCGTGGCCCGGATCAGTGAACTCGCCGACAGTGGTTTTTTTGACGGGATCGTCTTTCATCGCGTGGTGGCCGATTTTGTCGTACAGGCTGGAGACCCGACCGCTAGCGGTGAGGGCGGTTCGGGC
>SPCN01000369.1 GCA_004525465.1 Chrysiogenales bacterium
GACGAATCGGGCGCCCTTTTGCCGGCGCTGGTTCCCGTAAGGAAGGTGTCGCATGTACAGCGGTTGCTGCAAACGGACGCCCTGTTGTTTGTCTTTGCAGAACCCTGCCCCGATTCCGCGGGAGCACGGAGCAGGGTCCATCTGCTGAACCGGGCGAGCGGCACGCTGCAGGCACTGGTCCCGGAGAGTTTTGCCACCCCGCTGCTCCTGGTCAACAACCCGGTTTTCCAGGAGGACGAACAAGGCGGGGTCTGGTTCGTCAAGTCGATCCAGAACGGTTTGCAGGCAGAGCTTTGGAGATGGAACGGGCAAAACGGCCCTGAACTGATCGGAACGGTGCCGTTCGTCCCCCTGAGCTGGCAGCTTCTGTCTGCTGCGGAAGTCATGTTCCAGGAGAGGACTCTAAATGGCGCGCGGCGCTGGCTGCTGCGCGGCAACGAACTTCGCGGGGCCGATGATAATTTGGCACACCTTGCCGGCAACCGCCAGGTTGCGGGCAGTGCTGCAGCCGCAGCAGAGTTGCTCGAAAACGGGTTCAGCGCCCGCTTCGGCAACAGGAACTTTGCTTTGTCCGGCAACAGCGTGCAGGTCAGGGACGTTCAACTTGGGACGATCATGGAGGTTTCCGCCGGATCATGGGAACCCTACCGGGTATCGGTTGCGGGCGGAGACAGCTTCCTGATCCTGGGGCGCGACCCGCGGAGTAAGATGACCGGCCTGCTTCGCCTGGGATGGGACGAGGCGGGCGCCAGGATCGAGGAGCTGGCGGAGTTCGCCGCCAACCCCGTCTGCGCGACCGAGCTGGAGGCCGTTGCAGGATCCGCTGCTGCAAGATCGCCGAGGATGAGACCGATCGGCATGGCCGACAGCGAGGAGTGGACGTTTGTCTGGGACAGCGGTATTGATCAGGCGGGGACGCACGCCCTGAAAGTTGTGGCTAGCGACGACACCGGGGCGACCGGCATGGACGAAATCCGGGTGAACCTGGCCAAGATCAAGCTGACCCTGAGCGCCTTGAGGAAGACGATACGTTCATGGAGTTTCGTGCGCCACTATGGCCAGATCGAGCTGGCGGTGGCGAGCGAGAACGCTCCATCCCTGCGCTTCAGGCTGATGCGCCGGACGGGAAGCGGCAGCTACGCGCAACTGCAGGAGTTCGGGGAGAACGAGCTGCAAAACGGGGCCTGGAGATTCCAGGACAAGTACCTGGAAAAGGACCTGCTATACACCTACGTGGTCTAGGCGCTCGACCCCTCGGGCCGGGTGCTGGGCCGCAGCAGCGAGTTGACGATTTAAAAAGGAGAACCTGATGAAAAGAATCATGTCGAAAATGACGATAACGTGGGCCATGCTGCTTATTTGCGCCGCCGCCTACGGGTTCGATGGGGGAAAGGTGGAGGTAGGGGCAAGCGGCGGCCTGTTCATGAGCTCGGACGCCACGTTCAAGGAAATTTACGGCAAGTCGCTGTTCGTACCCGAACTCTGGTTCTCATACAATGTCTCGGAGAAAGTCTGTCTCTGGGCCGAGGCCGGATTTCTCTCGAAAGAAGGGACCATTGAGGAAATCGACGAAAAGGCAAAGGTGAAGAGCTGGCAGACGGGGCTGGGCCTGGGATACAGGATCGATCTGGGCGAGAAGATCCGCTTAACGCTGGGCGCAGGCGCCGCCTGGTACTGGTTCAAGGAAGAGGCGATGGCATTAAGCAACTCGGGGGGCTCCCTGGGGTTGAAGCTCAAGGCCTGCCTGGATTACGCGGTCGGCAAGCGCCTGTTCCTGCGCCTGGCGCCGGGATTCTCCGCAGTAAAGAAAGATGCCGAGGACATGGACCTGAAGCTGGGAGGGCTGCAATTGACGGCCGGCCTGGGATATATTTTTTAACGGTCTCGAATTCATTGGGAGCAAGTTCGGAATAATTCTGTTTCGGCAAAAAATAGACCCCGGGATTTCAAATCTTTTCCCCATCATATACAATCATCCGGTGGCTAAAATACTCGACACCCTGCGTGCCGGGCGCAAGCCGGGCATGAAATGAAACCGCGGTCCTCATCGAGACCGATGTCCTCAACGGGGGAAAAAACAATGCGTAAATTTAAAGGCTGGGCAATGATGTTGGCTGTGCTGCTCCTGGCGAACCCTGAAACAGGCGTGGGCCGGGAAAAAATAGAACGACCGGTCGCCGATGTTTTCGAGGTCATGGACCAGGTCGCCGAGCTGAGCGTGCGTCCACTTTGGCCCGGTTTCGCCATCAATAAAATTCCGGTGGCGGTTTTTGACGGTTTGCATACCTATTGTTTCAATGCCGGTGAAAATCCCGACGGATTTTCCCCCCTGCCAAAAAAAAAGGGAGTGTTCTTTTTTGCCGGGCAGCATGCGAACGTTCGCGGCAACTCCGTGATACAATTGGCTGACCACTGGACGGCCACCAGCGTGCTGAGTGATCACTCGCGCCGCAGTGGAGAAAAATACAACATCCGCGACATGGCAGGGATCATCATTCACGAGCAATTCCACATTTTTCAAAGGAGCCGGCACCCCACGTGGCGGCAGAATGACGGGCTGCTTTTGTTTTATCCCGCCGAAACAAGCGAGACGCTCATGCTCAGAAGGATTGAGAAGGAAGCATTCAAACGGGCGGTCGGCGCAACC
>SPCN01000134.1 GCA_004525465.1 Chrysiogenales bacterium
ATAATAGCATATTTTTGTGTTTTTTGGTAGGATAGCCTTTGTTTTGGGCCAAATCGTAATCCGGAAAAAATCCCGCAAATTTTTCGAGTAGAAAGTCCCGGAAAACCTTGGCGATGATCGACGCGGCGGCGATGGATAGGCTCTTGTCGTCTCCCTTAATGACGGACCGGCCGTTAACCTTTAGAAAATCGGGAACCATGGCGTCGACCAGGACATAATCCGGCTTGATCTGCAGATGCTGGACGGCCTGGCGCATGGATTGCTTGGTGGCCTCAAGAATATTGCTGCGGTCGATCTCATCGTTCCAACACCAGCCGATAGAATATGCCAGCGCTTTTTCATAAATATCGTGTGCCAGTCTTAGCCTTTGTGCGGGAGTGAGTTTTTTTGAATCCCGATATTGGTAGTTAAGGCGTCCGGGATGTAAAATTACTGCCCCGGCGACCACGGGGCCAAACAGGCATCCCCGCCCTACCTCATCCACACCGCATATACGGCGATAATTTTTTTTGATTAATTCTGCTTCTATGGCAAAATCAGCCATTACCTGAGTTCTTTCAGGCGGGAGGCTTTGCCTTTTAGTTTTCTCAGGTAGAATAATTTCGCTCTTCTGATTTTGGTATGTTTCTTAATTTCAATTTTCTGGACCAACTTGGAATTCAATGGGAATATCCTTTCCACAGCGATACCGAACGAATTTTTTCGCACGGTAATGGTTTTGGAAATTCCCGAATTCTTGATTGCGATCACCGTGCCTTCATAAATCTGGGTCCTTTCCTTACCGGCTTCGATGACCCGGTAAAATACCTTAAGTTCGTCTCCAGGCCTGATTTCGGGAATATCGCTGCGCAATTCTTGGAAATTTTTAATGTCCTTTTTTTCTGTGGGCTCTTTTGGCATGGTTTCCTGGGCTTGATTATCTTTGACGGTGGTTTGCGGTTTTTTTTTGGCTTCAGCTTTTTCAACCGGGCGCTTTTTGCTTTTTTTCTTTTCTTCTGTCATTTTTGGTCTCCTAAATTGGCAGTGAGTTGATTGATTGCTTATTATACTATTTTTGGGGGGATTTTTCAATATGTCTTTATCGTCAGCCCTGGATCGATGTCATGAGATAGAAAAGAATGGCAGGGCCGCCGCCCGCGGCGGCCCTGCCAAGTTAGAACGAGAAAAGGTTAGTTGAAATGATACGCGATGGTGATGCTGGGCACCATGATGTTCATGTTGTGCACGCCCGGCATCTTGGAAGTGAGTGCCAAGGGCACGGTTTGCTCCTGGCCGCGGAGGATCTCCAGCGCGGCGTTGACGCTGAACTTGGCGCTCGTATAGCCGACGCCGAAGGTGAACATGTTGTAGGGGATCTGCGGCAGCAGGATGTTCATCGTGGCTAGCGGCGCGGGTGACGGGTCCCTCATGTAGCCAAGGCGCACCGCCCACTGTTCACAGAACATATATTCGGCGCCGATGCGGTATTGAATGCAATCCTTCCAATCCAGCTCGAGGGTTTGGTCAAAGGCGCCCTTGTAGACCGGATGGCCCATGAGCAGGGTCCATGTGGTGTCGGAGAACTCGACCGGAATCTCGTTCAGCTTTTTCCAATTGGTCCAGTTGACGTCAACGGCCAGCCGCAGCTTGTCCATGGGCTTGAAGCTGACGCCGGCGCCCAGCCACATCGGTAGCGTGGTCTTGCGCGTGATCTCACTCTCGGTGGCCGCACCCAGCAGATTGGCCGAGGCCATTGTGGCATCGCCTTTGAGGGTGACATTGACCGGGAGCTTGTAGCTGAGGCCGAAAGCCAGCTTATCGCTGGGCGTGAACTGCATGCCGAAAGTGGCGCCTAAGCCCATGCCGGTCAGGCTCTCTTCGTACTGGCCCACGCCCGGGCGCTTGATGTCCATCATGCCGATGTTTAAGTTGATCGTGGCTCCGACGGCCAGCTGGTCGCTGATCTTGTAGGCCACGAGCGGGGAGACGGTTACCACCCCGAGAAAGCTTTCCCAGGCGTAGACCTTGCCGCCGGCGAGGTTCTTTAGTTGGTCACCGTCCCAGGAGGCGCCGGTTCCCGAGGGCGTGTATATGCCGAGGCCGATTGTCAGCTTATCCGAGAGCGGCTTGATGAAGCCGAGCGCGCCGGCGGGGTAGAGCTTGCTGTTCGTCTTGGCATCGACGCCAAAAGCGGCTGCATTGTAGGTGCCGCTGGGCAGCAGGTTGGTCTCGAAGAGTGAGATCCATGTGCCCTTGGCGTTGGCCGCTCCGGCGGGATTGAAGTAGAAGAGGCTGACGTCGTTGGTCCAGGAGATCACCGCCCCGGCCATGCCCATGGCGCGCGAACCCGAACCGTTGAGGTTCAGGCCATTGGCAGAAAGAGTAATGCCGGTAAACGCGATCAGGACGACGGTCAAAAGAAGCCGAATACTGTTTCCTTTTTGTTTCATTTTTCCTCCCAAAATTTAGTTGAAAAAAAACAATAATATATTCCGTTAAAAAAGTCAACCTTATTTTGAGTTTGAAAAATCCAGGGTGATTTTCCCGTAAACCCCGTCATAGCCGGGCACGCGGCGGACGCGGTTTTCACGCATGGCCTGAATGGCGGCGGCCAGTCGTTCGTCGGTCTTGGAGATCTCTGGGATCGGCAGGCTCTGCAAAATATGGAATTCCGGACCCAGTAGATCGATCAGTGAAAAATAATACTGGCAGACCTTCTTGGCATTTTCGCCGCAATTCAGGAGTTGGGACAGGATCTGCTTCAGGGGGATCTGGTAGGTAAAGGGGATCGGATTTTCCGCTTCGCAGTCGGCAAGTTCCTCTGCCCGGTACAGGACCCCCAGGGTCAGGGGCTTGCCGCAGACCGGGCATATTCCGCCCAATTTCCGGGTTTGAGACGGGGACAGGGATATCCCGCATAGGCGGTGGCCGTCATGGTGGTATTTGCCTTGTTCTGGAAAGAATTCAATGGTACGGACAATGTTGCCGCTTTGTATGGCCTGGGAAATGCCGTTATAGCTTATCGGGCAGTCGAACTCGTTGGCTTCGCGGCCCAGGTTCTGGGCAGAATGGGCGTCGGAATTGGATAAGATCGTGTAGCGCCGCAGTGATGATACCCGGGACAGCATGGGGGGGTCGGCTGACAATCCCGTTTCCACGGCATGGATAAAAGGGGCAACATCTTCGAAACATTCTTCCAGACTGTCGAATCCAGATTTAGATCCCAACAGGGAAAACCAGGGGGTCCAGATATGGGCGGGAATGATCATTGCCCGGTCATCGATATCCAGAATTTCAGCGCTCAGGTCGCGGACCGCTGCGCCCAGTATGGGGCGGCCGTCAGAGCGAAGATTGAAACGCCGGCCCAGGCTGGAATTGATTTTTTCCACCGTATCCAAAGATGGCGCCAGGACGAGAAGGTGAACCTTGCGTACCCGGTTGTTCTTTTTGTAGATCAGGGAAATTTCCGAACTCAGGATAAAATAGATATCCGGCTTGCTTTTTTTCAGGCTGTATAGCCCCGGGGCGTTTTCGTACAGGGATGATTTCAGGCTCTGGAACCAGAGCGGATGGGTGAAATCGCCGCTGCCCACGACAGTAAGACCTTTGATCCCGGCCCAGTGGGCCAGTTCCGGCAGTTCGAGTGCCGGAGAAGTGCTGCGCGAATGGCGTGAATGGATATGAAAATCGGCATAAAAACCCATTTAGCGGATTTTCTTGAATTTTTGAATATCCTCTTTTAAATAAAATTCCAGCAAGTCGTGCGGAGCCATTCTGCTGATCGTGGCCAGATTTTTATCAACCAGTAAGGCCAAGGGGGCAAGCGGGGTATCAAGGTATTCGGTTTTTAAAATTTCGACCAAATCTTTGGTTTTATGGTATAAGGCTTCGGGAAGTGGCTGATTCATATTGATCCAGCCGTTTTCAGAAAGCAGCGTTAGCGCTTCTTCCAGTATTCCCCTGCCCAGTTTGAAAACTCGGGAGTCGGCCAGGGCGATTTTCAGGAATTCTTCGTTCAGATCATAATACATATCCACTGTTTTTTTAGCACTGGCCGAATAGCCCCGCAAAAAATCACTGGTTTGGCGCATTTTTTGCAGCCCCGGGTTCTGGGCAGCGGGAGCACCATTGTTAACGGTCTGCTCGGCGTAGCATTTGTTATTGATTTTTCCTTCGTCGGGATCACCCGGATCGGGAATGATTCCGGCGATATAATCTTTGTAGGTTGAGTATGCGGGTTTGTGCTCCAAGTTCCGGCGCAGGATGCCCCAAGGTAGAACGGCGGGGTTGGGGTCGTCGATGATTGCATAAAAAAATACTTTTTGCGGGTAGTTCTTGCGGGCCCGGGTGTGCAGCATGTCCAGGTAGCGGTTGGACTGCATGATTTCCGAGTATTTGCTGGTGTTCCATCCGGTTTCGGTGATCCAGAAAGGTTTGTTTTCCTGCCCAGATTCCTGGATGATGGTTTTCACTGCCGGAATGAACTTGTCGCCCTCTTCCAACAGTTCGTACATATAATATACTCCATGATCTTCGTAAATATGGTGGGAAATGATATCGAAATAATTACCGGCGTTGTCCAGAATGTATTTCATCCAGAAATACCATTCCGTACCGGCTTCGGTCTTGTGGCTCAAGTCGGGGCCAACTATGAAAGCCGCCGGGTCGGCACCGCGGATGGTTTGCGCGGCCGGAAGCAATATCTGTTGGACGAATTTGTCCTTGCCCAGGGCAAAGAAAATTTTAAGATTTGGTTCATTCCATATGCCCCAATACTTGATCTTGCTTTTATAGCGCGCGATGGTGCGGGACACAAAATTTTTCCAATCCGCGACATTGGTGGCGGGATATGTGCTCCCCTTTTTGCCGTTGGCCCAGCCGGGTGTGAAGCTGATGGAGGCGTAAATGGATAGTCCTTTGGCAGTGGCGTAATTGACCACGCGGTCCACTTCATTGTAGTAAAACTTTCCTTTGCTGGTTTCGATGGTGTTCCAGTTGATGTCGATGCGGATCCAGGCGATCCCGGCCGCCTTGACTTTGGCCAGTGTCTCGTTTTGGGCCAGGTGGACGTTGATGCCGTAAGGCAGTGGTGAAATGGTGATCGCCGCCAGTTGGATCGCTCCCAGCAGGACAATCACGGTGCAAAGCTGCAATTTTTTCATGACACTATTATACATGGTAAGTATGACCTAATGCAACCTTCCGCCGTCAGGCGTTGACCGCCTGTTGTGCTTCGCGGAACCTGCGGTCCTCAGGATGCCTGGGGTGGATGCGGAGCCTGGTTTTTGACTGTGGTTTCCCTATTGAAAGTGAAGGAAAAAGCAAACAGCAGCAGCCCGATCACGCACACGGTCCCGGCCACGGTGATGACCGGTGAAATGAAATGCCGTGAAACCACCAGGGCCAGGCCGCCCATATGGTCGGAGAATATATCCTGCCAATGTGTCCAGGAAGAGGAATAATTGACCGGCCCGATGCGCATGGCCCAGGGGATGAGCCCTTTGACCAATGAGGTCATCGCCAGAACCAGGCCGCCGCCGATCATGGTCGCGCCGCCGCTCCAGCGTAAAAAATGGGTTTTGCTGCGGGCGGCGACCAGGGCCCCCAAAACAATGAAAACGGCCTGGATCAGGAACAAAAGATACGTGAACGATATCATGGTTTTGGCGATGTTGAAGCGGCGGTGCGGGAAATGGGATTTTTCCGTTAAACTGATTTGGTCCGGGATATCACGGGTGATGTGGCTGCGGATAAGGGCGATGGCGGTCGCTTCCTGCCCGGCTATGGGACGGCAGGGTGGCAGCGAGTCGTAGCGATTTTCTCTGAGCATGATCCGCTCCCAGTCGTGTGATTGGCTTTCAGAGCATGGGGGAAGCATTGCCATGACTTGGGACAGCCAGCGTTCCATGGTTGGGTGGCTGAAAACCGCCTTGAGGGGTCTCATGTCCAGCCAAATATCCCGGGCCGCGGTTTTGCCGTTCAGGATGTCACCCATAGTGCGCAATGATCCGGAAAGCTCTTTTTCCAACCAGTCATTCAGTCCGGTTTCTTTCATTAGTTCCCTGGGGGTCGGGCTGGCCCCGGCCATGGCCGTCAACCAGATCCGGGAAACATAATCGAGGTCGGAGTTTTCATCACGGGCGACCAGTACCATTCCGTCCAACAGATCGGGAATCTCGGCGATGATCTCTCCCGGGAGTTCGGACAGCGTTTTCTGAGAGACTACGGCCTGGGTCAAACCCACGGCCCAGATAATCCCGAAAAGAATCGGGATGGCGAAAAAAATCATGATTAAAAGACCGAGAATGCTTCGCGTTTGATTCATGGGCATCTCCTTTTTTTTAAAACGAAAAAAAAACCAAAAAGTTCCGACCCCGGAGCATACGACTGCCGGTTTTGAATGTTTTTTTTTGCGTCATTGCCCACGGTCACTTAATCGAGGTAGAATCCTGCTGCCAAAAACCCCACCCAGTGTTTGGGGGAATAGGGAGCGGTGATGCCGAATCCTGCCTTTTTCAGCGGCAAGACCCCTTCGCTGTAGGTAT
>SPCN01000340.1 GCA_004525465.1 Chrysiogenales bacterium
GATCGGAGGATCCATGGCCAGGGCCCGGGCGATGGCCACCCGCTGCTGCTGCCCTCCCGACATTTCGGTCGGCCGGTGTTTGGCCCAGGGCGCCAAGCCCACCATTTCCAGCAATTCGTTGACCCGCGCTTTGCGCTCGGCGCCTTTCTTGCCGTTGAACAGCATCGGCAGCTCAATATTTTCATAGGCCGAGGCATAGGGCAGCAGGTTGAAATTCTGAAAAACAAAACCGACCTTGCGGTTGCGGATGGTCGACAGTTGATCGAAAGTCAACCCGGAAACATTTTTACCCTCGAGATAATAAGAACCCTCGGTCGGAGTATCGAGACAGCCGATGATGTTCATCAGGGTCGACTTCCCGGAGCCGGAAGGGCCCATGATGGAAATGAAATCGCCCTTCTGCACGGTAATGAAGACGCCCTTGAGGGCGACGAATTCGACCTCGCCCATCTTGTACACTTTCGAGATATTGCGAAATTCGATCATAATCCACCTCGGATGCTATTCATAACGCAGGGCTTCGATCGGGTTTTGCCGCGAAGCCCGCAAGGCCGGAAAAATTCCCGAGACAAAAACCAAAACACAAAGGACCACCAGGAAGACAATCAGGATGTCAAACGAAAATATCGGCCGCAGCAAATAGGCCTTGATGCCGAAATCTTCATAGCCGATAGGGACCAGGTTCACCAAACTGACGATATTGAACGCGATCAGGGTTCCCCACAGCGTCCCCTTGAAAAAAATGGCGAAGGTTTCCAGGAAGAACTGCATGACAATATGGCGCCGGCGCGCTCCCAGTGCCATCTTGATGCCTATTTCGCGGGTGCGCTCCTTGACCACGGCATACATCAGGTTGGTCACGCCCACGGCGCCGATCAGCAAGGTCAGTGCCCCGATGATGCTCAGGAAAATTTCGATGCCCTTGAAAATCTTGGCCCCGGTTTCGTAATCACGGATCGTGTTCCAGAAGTTCACGGCATTGGCGTCATCATCGGCGAAGCGGTACTTGCGCCCCAGGACGCGGCGCACCTGGTTCTCCATGAACAGGGCATCACTGGGATCGGCCGGGCGGATATGGATGCGGTCCAAAAAACGCTGAAAGTCAATTTGACAGAATGTGGAGAAGGGGATATAAACCGTTTCCGAATCGGGTCCCTGATACATGGAACTTTGCTGCTTTTTCTTCATGACCCCGATTACGGTAAAAGGTGTCTGCTCGATGCGGATTTCCTTGCCGACCGGATTGCTGTCGCCAAAGAGTTCCTTGGCCACGTTCCAGCCGATAAAGGCCACACGCCGGGCTTTTTCCTGGTCCAGATCATTGATGAAGCGGCCGCCGGCTGCGGGAATCTGGGAACGCATCTCGGCAAAACAGGGGTAAACGCCGTTGACCGAGCGGTTGGACTCCTTGCCGCGATAGGAAATATTATGGCTGTTGTTGGCCTCGGGAGAGATCATGGCGATGCCCGGGATCTGCCGCTTGAGCAATTCCAAATCTTCCATGTGGATGTGAATACGCCGGGCGCGCGGCAGGCCCTGGTAGGGTTTGCTGGTCTGGCCCCTGGTTACCATAA
Source organism: Chrysiogenales bacterium (assembly GCA_004525465.1). GTDB lineage: Bacteria > Acidobacteriota > Aminicenantia > UBA2199 > UBA2199 > UBA2199. The sequence continues at coordinate 1,575 of SPCN01000340.1, forward strand.
TCATGGTACTGCCCAACCCCTTGAAACTGACGCTGCCGGCATTGGACAGCCCGCGTCCGAAGGACATCAACAGCAGCAATGACAGGGCCCCCCAGGCAATGGCGAAAGTGATCAAACTGGTCTTTTTTTGGCGCTTGCGGAATTCATTCCAGTACAAATACAGAAGTTGCATACGCATGGTTATTTCCTGAGCGCTACGATCGGGTCGGTGGCGGCGGCCCGGCGCGCCGGCGTCAGGCCCGAAAGGGTACCGATGGCCAAAAGAATCAGCACAGTGACGATCCCGACAAGGGGATTGAGCTTGGGGATGCCTATATACTCCTCTAATTGTTTGGCCGGCAGCAGGGCCAGCAGCAATGCCGCCAGCAAAAAACCGATGGTGCCGCCGATCAGGATGATGCAATTGGCTTCGGCAAAAAACTGCCACATGATGGCGCGACGCTTGGCGCCAACCGCCAGCTTGATGCCGATCTCCCGTATCCGTTCCTCCACCACCACCAGCATGATCGAAGCCACGCCGACGCCGCCAACCAGCAGTGTAAAGGAGCCGATGATGCCCAGGAAAATATTGAAAGCCGTAAAAAACACGTTGAACTGCCGTTCAAAATCGGAAAAATCCCAAACGAACAAAGCGTCCTTGTCCAGGGGATTGAATCCCAGCCGCTCGCCAAAGTAATTGCGCAGGGCGGCGATGGTCTGTTTGGACGAGGCCGGATCGCTGGGCTGGACAATGAAATTCTGGACATACTTCACGCCATACAGGGTCATGTAGGTGGTCCAGGGAATGAAAGCGCAGTGCGTGTCACGCATGCCGTTGTAATTGCTGTTCTGATCCTTTTCGATCATCACGCCGACAACGGTAAAGGGCACGCCCTCGATCATCACCTGCTTGCCGACCGGCTCCATGCCTTTGAAGAGGTTCTTGGCGATGGTTGCGCCCAAAAAGCAATTGCGGCGGTGCTGCTCCACATCGTACTCATTGATGAAACGCCCCTGGCCCGGGATGGTATTGCGGATGCGCTCAAACGGCACATCGACGCCGCGCACGGTATTGAGCAGCTGTTCGCGGCCATGGCGGATATTTCGGCTCGATATGAACTCGGGCGAAAGGGCGCGGATGCCCGGCACCCGCGCCTGTAGCAAGGGCAGTTCATCCGGTGTAACCTGTATGCGGCGGCCTTTGGGCAGCCCGTTGTAGGTCATGGTGGTCTGCCCGGGAAACACCAGGATGATGCTCTGTCCCATCCCGCGGAATTGCTTCATTTGCTGTTTGCCGATGCCGGTGCCGAAGGCCAGCAGCAGGATGACGGCGAAGGTCCCC
>SPCN01000435.1 GCA_004525465.1 Chrysiogenales bacterium
CCCTTTCTGGCCGTTGGCGCGCGAGAGGACGAAACGCCCCGTTTGTTTGGAATTGGAAACAAGCTGGATGATATCCGCCAGGTTGATCGAACTTAATGATCCTTTTAAACTCATGGCTCTCACTTATCGGATTTAACTGTTCTAAAATAAGATGTTACTGGTTTTAAAATCATTTGTCAAGATTTGCGCTAAAATCAAATTTGAGTACCCGCTTGCATTTTGTTTACTCGGGGCGCGATTTTTCCTATAATTGGCATATGGATTACCGCAAGCGCATGGAATTATTGGTCCGGGAGCTGCTCCGCCATCAACACCTGTATCATGTCCTGGCCCGTCCCGAAATTCCTGACGCGGAGTATGACAGGTTACTTGATGAATTATTGCTCCTGGAAAAGCGCTTCCCGCAGTTTGCCGGCGCGAATTCACCCAGCCGCCGGGTCGGTTCCGACCTGGATAACACCTTTCCCGAGCGGCCGCATACGGTGCCGGTGCTCAGCCTGGATAAGCTGTATGAGCCGCAAGAACTCGGGCAATGGCTGCTGAAAACCGAGGCTGCCGCCGGATGCGGCGTGGGCTTTGCCATTGAAGAGAAAATAGACGGTGCTTCCATCGTGCTTTATTATGATCAGGGGGAGCTGCAGTACGCCCTGACCCGGGGCAACGGCTTGCTGGGTAACGATGTCAGCGACAATGTGCGCACCATCAGCCAGGTTCCCCTGCGCATCGCCGAATCATCGCGACTTGCCGTGCGCGGAGAGATTTATATCAAGCGCGACGATTTTGAGCGTTACAATTCCGGAGTGGCGGAAAAATACGTCAATCCACGCAACCTGGCGGCCGGTTCGCTGCGTAATCTCAAGTCGGTTCAGACGGCCCGCGTACCCTTGAACATTTTTGTTTACGAGGGTTTTTTCGCAAACGAGTTCAGCCGCGACCACCTGGAAATCCTGCAGCGCCTGCGTGAGCTGGGCTTCCGCGTTAATCCGCACCTGGGATTTTTTTCCGATGATGAAGGCAAACGGCTGCGGGCCCAACATCTTTTTCCGGGTATCAGCGCCGCGCCGGTGGCGGCCGTGGAAGAATACCTGCGCCGGCAGGCGGCCAGCCGGGCCGAAGTGCCTTACGATATCGACGGCCTGGTGGTCAAGGTCGTGGAATTGGCTGTCCGCCAGGAACTGGGAACCACCGCCCACCATCCTCGCTGGGCCATGGCCTACAAGTTCGAGTCGCCGCAGGCCCGCACCTTATTGCTGGACGTGCAGGTCCAGGTGGGACGCAACGGCCGGGTTACTCCGGTGGCGCTGCTGAAGCCGGTGGCGATTTCCGGCAGCACGGTTACACGGGCCACGCTGCACAACCAGGACTATATTGACATGCTGGAACTGAATGTCGGTGATGAAGTCAGTATTTCCAGGCGCGGCGACGTCATTCCGGCCATTGAAGAGGTGTTGGAAAAAAGTGAACAACACGCCGGAATTTTTCAACTGCCCGGCTCATGCCCGTTTTGTTCCACGCTATTAGTAAAGGAAGGCGCCCACCACTTCTGCAAAAATCAAGCCTGTCCGGAGCGGCGCCGGCGCGCCCTCAACTATTTTTGCGCCAGGGAGCAGATGGATATTGAAACCCTGGGAGAAAAGACCATCGCCTTCCTGTTCGCCAAAGGCTGGGTGCAAAGCATCCCCGATATTTACAGCTTTGACTACGGTCTGCTGGCGGGGCAGGAAGGGTTCAGGGAAAAAAAGATCGTCCGTATCCGCGCTGGAGTCGAAGCCAGTAAATCCAGGCCTTTTGTCAAGGTTCTTGCTGCCTTGGGCTTTGAGGGTCTGGCCGCGGCCGTGGCCGCCGATCTTGTTGGCCACGGATTCGACGACATAAACAAGATCATCGCCGCCGCAAAAAAAAATGATTGGGAGATTTTCGCCGCCATCGAAGGCATCGGCGAAACCACGGCGCGACTGCTGGTCAGCCATTTCAGTAAGCCGGAAAATCTGCGCCTGATCGACAGCCTGAAGGACGCGGGCCTGAAATTTGTCGGCGAAAAGACCGGCGGTGATAAGGTAAACGATTCTTTCGCCGGCCAGATCTGGGTCATTACCGGGTCGTTCGTTCAATTCAGCCCCCGTGCCCTGGCGGCCGCGGCGATCGAAAAGCGCGGCGGCAGGGTCACGGAAAATGTCAGCGCCCGCACCACCCACCTTCTGGCCGGAAGCCATTCCGGGTCCAAGCTGGCCAAAGCCGAAAAACTGGGC
>SPCN01000161.1 GCA_004525465.1 Chrysiogenales bacterium
AGAAAATTTCCCCAGCCTGCAAAAAGCGAATTTTTCTGGACGTGGAGCCACTCTCCCCATCTGCAGTGAAAACCTGATGCCCGAATTGGAGAAAGTTTCGTCGGGCGTGGTTTTCGACAAGCGAATCCGCGCCCTGGCCCTCGCCGGTCATGATGCCGCCAAACTGGCTCGGCAGATCAAGGAGATTTACCTGGAGTTGACAGAGGGCTGACGCAATTTTTGATGTCCCGTCCCCTGGCGATCGAGGCGATTCCGCGAAAAATTTCCATAAACCAGGTCGGCAACCAGGATTCCTGGAGCGGGATCCCGGCTATTCCGCGAATCCCCCTGCGCCTGGGCACCGGGCGCAAGCGCAAGCCGTTTTCGTCCGTGAGGTAGGCATAGCCCAGGCCCGGCTGGCAGCGGGCTTGCGGATCGATGGTTTCATAGCGCCGGCGCCGGTTTTCCCTGTCTTCGCGGTCCAGCATGCGCAAGTGATAGATGAAGAGGCCGGCGAGAGGGAAGAACGCGCCCAGGACCTTCCCTTGCAATGGCGCTTTGGCGCCGTGCTGGGGGTGCTCGTCATAACTATGGTCGGCCAGCGCCCGGAAAAGTCGCGGCGCCCACTTCAGCCCCCAGATGCCGTCGGCGCGATAGCGGTCAGGCGCGTCCCACAACTCACGGACACGGACCTGGAAAGCGCGCAGCCCCAGCCACCGTCCGCGGCGGATCACCCTCTCGGCCCTGGTGCGGAAATCACGCTCGAGCCGCTCATCGGCGTCTATGGCAATGATCCATTCGGCGCCGTGGCGCAGGGCCGCTTCGACCAGGCGCCGATGATTGGCCGGTTCATCCCAGGCCGGGCGTCCGGGCGGGTTCCTCAGAAGTTCCAGCACCTGGGGGCATTCCTCCAGCAGGCGGTCGCTGCCGTCGCCGGAGCCGTCGTCCAAGGCGATGATGCCGTCGACCTGAGGCGCGACGTTGCGCAGCATGCCGGGCAGGAAACGGGCCTCATCGCGCACGCAGGTCACCGCCAGCAGGCGGACCGCATTTCCTGTTTTTTCGCAGAAGTTCCATTTGCCGGAACGGAGTTGAAACAGGAAAGATTTCATTTGACGGCGGGCAAGCTGGAAATGGTCAGCTTTCGGCATCATAGGCTTCGAGAACCTCGGCGGCGGGCCCGTCGCGCCGGATTCGCCCCTTGTCCAGCCATAGAGCGCGCTGGCAGTATTTTTTCAGGAAATTGTGATCGTGGGAAGTGATGACCATGGTGCGGGGAGATTTGGTCAGGCGGACGAAGAAGGCGTCGCATTGGCGATAAAACGCCTGGTCGACATGGACGAAAGTCTCATCGAAAATGAGAAAGTCGGCGGGTGCTTGAAAAACAATGCTGAGCGCCAGCCGCTGGCGCTGGCCCAGGGAAAGGTCGTGAAGCGGGGCGAAGCCCAGATCCCGGATATCGGCGCAATCAAGGATTTCCGCTATCCGCGGCTTGATCTCGGCCCGTTTCATGCCGCACACGGCCCCGAAAAGGAAAATGTTGTCCACGACCGGGAGATCGGCATTCTGGCCGATCCAGAACTTGAAAAGCGCCAGGGGTTCCTTGGCCACCCTGATGCTGCCGCTACTGGGTTCGATGATCCCGGCCAACAGGCGCAGCAAAGTGGTCTTTCCCGATCCATTGCGGCCGATGATCCCTACTTTTTCGCCGCTCTCCATGGAAAATGTAATGTCGCGCAATGCCCACAAATCCATGGTGAGCTTTTCGCGGCTGCAAAGAGATTTCAGGGCCCGTAACGTGGAGCGCTGCCGCTTCAGCACCCGGTAGTGCTTGGCGGCAGCTTCGGCTCGTACCAGTGGTTCGCTCATGTGCGGTCCAGCGCCGCCCCTTCCCAGCGCAGGAAAATGAAATACGACAAGCTCAGGGCAGCGGTTCCAAGGATCAGGCAATGGGCCAGTTCGGAAGCCGCGAGCGCCCCTCCGTGCAGGAATATCGCTCGCATGGCTTTTAAAAACGGGGTCAGCGGATTCAGATACAAAATAAGCGTGCGCATGGTCGGGGATAGGCTCTCCACCGTGTAGAAAACCGGCGTGATGAAAAGGAAGAGGCGCGAGACGATCACCCAGACATGCTCCACGTCGCGCGCGAAGCAATAAAACAGGGAGAGAGCCAATCCGACCCCGAACACCAGGGCTAGAAAAGCCAACAGCACGGGAAAGAACAGGAGCGCCGACCTCCAGGTGTAGAAGCCGTAGGCCATGCTCAACAGCGTGCAGATCACCATTTCGATACCCAGCTTCCAGGCGTTGATCGAAATGGTGGCCAGCATCAGGTTTTCGCGCGGAATTGTGGAATTCAGGGCGATATCGCGGTTGAAGATGAGAACCCTGAGCAGGTACGAGGTAGCGGTGATGAAAAAATTCACCGAGATAATACCGGCCAGCAGATAAAGCGGATAGCCCTGGATATCCTGCCCGAAGCGCTTGCTGAAGACAAAATACAGGACGGCCAGCATGGCCGTCGTCCCGATCAGGCTCCACATTCCCCCCAGGAACGAATGATAATCGCTGGCTTTTATGTTGGCCCGCACCATTTCCAGCAGGACATTGCGGTTGGCCGGGGAGGCTAGGCGCTTGATCCGGATGCGGAAGAGCTGGCCGATGGCGTGCCTGTTCATGGGTTCAGGCGCTGGCCGCAGGCCGTGGGCGTTTGTTTTCTCGAGCGGACACACTCGCTGAAAAATCCTGACCGGTTGGATGTTTCTAAGAGCAGCAGGACGGGAAAATAAAGGAAAAAACGGGCCGGCCCTGCGGTTTGCCAAGTTCGCCAGCATGACCAGTAAAGCGCCGCCAGACAGCTGCGCAGACCAAGCCGCAGGATATAGGCCACGCCGGCCGGCTTTTGCTCAGGCGCAGCGCTGATACGCCAGGAGGCGCGACCAGCGGCAAAGACGTTTTTCAACGCGGTCCCCAGGTGGGGATCATAGCGGTGGCGGATGTGCAGGAAAGGCGAATAATGAACCGGAATGCCTGCCGCCCGCAGCCGCCGGGTGAAATCGCTGTCTTCGCCGCGGCTGAAAGATTCGTCGAAGCCGCCGATTTGCTGGAAAATCCCGGCACGGAAGACGGCGGCACCGGCGGCTTCCAGGTCGTGGTCGGTGGTGATTTTTTCCTCCGCCACTGACCTCTGCCACATGCCGCGGCGGTTCCATGTGGAATTCCGGAGGGTCAGGCGCCGAATCACGCTTGCTTCGTGGTAGGCGTTGAGTACACGGCAGAAAAAAGTGCCGGCGGAGGCAACGATCTTAAAGCGCACGATTTGGGCCTCTGGATGATCTCTGAAGAAATCCCTGATCGACCGGGCATAGCCGGCGGGCAACAGGTAGTCGTCGGCGACGATGGCGATCCATGTGAATCGGCTGTTGCGGATTCCGGCATTTCTTGCCGTCGCGATCCCCTTGTGCTCTTGGCAGACGTAATTCCATTGCGGCCGGGACGCCGTCAGCCTGCGCACCATGTCCCCGGTACCGTCGCTGGAACCGTCATCGACCACGATGAATTCCAGGGGAATTCCCGGATCTTCCTGGGCGAATAGCGATTCCATACAGCCGCGCAGAAGTTCACGGCGGTTGCAGGTGAGCACGATGATGGAAAGCCCTTCAGCAGCGGCATTTTTCAGGGTCATTTTTATTAGCATGGATCTAAAAGGGAAAAGTTTGTTCCCCAACCCATTATATGGAAAAACCGCCGGCAAAGCAAATGTCGAAAATATCGGCGGAGAATTCAGCGAGATGAGGCGATGCTGGTATATTGATTTACGAGGGGGGCTGTGGTATGTTTGACCTTAATGGAAGAAAAAATAAAGGCTGTTCTGGCCGTGATCCTGGAAATCGAGCCCGAGATGATCGGCAACGATTGTGGCCCTGACAGCTGCCAGAACTGGGATTCGCTGCAAAATCTGCGCATTATCACTGCCCTGGAAAAGGAATTCACCCTCAAGTTCACCTGGCCGGAGATCAGTTCCATGACCGATTTTGCCAATATTAAAGAGGTCATTGCCCGGCGCCTGGTCGGCAAATGAACGTTACAAGTTTCGTCCAGCGCTTCCTGTTGCCGCGCTGGGTGATTTCCCTGTATTATTTCCTTAAGTACCGCTGTAAGGTGAGCACGCGGGCCGAGGTCGAGCTTAGTCCGCTCTTGAGCATCGGCCGCGGCAGCGAGGTCAGCTCGTTCACCAAGATCAAGGCCAGCTATGGGCCGCTGCGCATCGGCGCCAGGTGCTCGATCGGTGCCGGTTGTTTTCTTTCTTCCCATCAGGGCGGGTTGACCATCGGTGACGATTGCCTGATCAGCCCCAACGTGACCATCATTGCCAACAATTACAATTACCAGCGCCTGGATGTGCCTATCCGGGAGCAGGGGAGTCAATCGCGGGGAGTGCGCATCGGCAGCAATGTCTGGATCGGCAGCGGCGTCTGTGTTCTCGACGGAGCCCAGATTGGATCAGGGGTCATCGTCGCTCCCAATTCGGTAGTGAGCGGCAAGATCCCCGATCACGTCATTGTTCAGGGCAGCCCGGCCAAGGTTATTTTCACCCGCCGTTGAAGCGGGCCTTTTTGTTTCAGTGAACCTCTTTTTTCAGCAGGTGGCGAACCGTCATGACCGCTAGCAGCGTCCCCCCCAAAATTATGAACTCACGCCCTGCCGCAGTCAGATTATGGCCGTTGAACAGGCTGGTGAAAAAATCATCGCTGCGACCCGAGCGGACGATGTTGATGAAGACAGGATGGGCGGCGATGAAATAACGGTTCGTGAAAGGCCAGAGCAACGGCATTCCGTAGGGGGCGACAAAATCCCAGGCGAAAAAATCCAGCAGCAGGTGCGAACTGAAAACCAGAAAAATTGCGGCGGCGCGAGACCAGAAATGCTGTTTTTTGAGGTAAAAAAACCAACCGCCGGCGGCGGCGATGGCCAGGGCGGCGCCCATACTGTGAAAAATTCCATGATGGTACAAGTTGGGCTGGCCCAGGATGATTCCGGGCAGGAAATCCGCGTCAGGCAGGTTGGCCAGGAAAACAAAAAAAAAGACGTCCTGCCACCTGCTCCTGAAAAAGAATCCGGGGCGAACTTGAGCGCAAGCGAGCCCCGCCAACGCGTGTCCGATGGGCAGGGGCATTTTTTATCAGTGACGCAGCAGATCCAGCAGACGTTTGCATTCCTGCTGCCAGCGCCCGTCATTCCAGGCGAACAGGGTTCGCAGGCGAGGCAGCAGCTTCTGGATGTCCCGGCGGTTTTCCCCAAGTCCGGTGCGGCGGAAAATAAGGTCGTCCAGATGGACCACGGCTTCCTCTTCGATCAGGGGTTTGAGTGCGGCAATGGTCTCGTTTGCCGCATCCTGCCAGTCGTAAGCGAAAAACCAGCGTCCTGAGTTTGCAGCTGCCGGCGGCGGCGTTTTTTTAGCCTTGCAGCCAGGGAATACTTTTTTCATGGTTTTTTCCGCAACCAGGCGCGAGGTTGTGTATTTAACTCCGGAGACGCTGAACAAGCCCGCCGGGCCACCCTGGGTGCCGTGGTCC
>SPCN01000410.1 GCA_004525465.1 Chrysiogenales bacterium
AATTGGACAGGCTCATTGATAGGGCCGCTTTCGGGCTCATTGAGCTGGGATTGAGGCGGGGAGACGTTCTTTCCCTTTTTCTGCCAAGTCTTCCGGAGCTCATCGTTTCCTATATGGGCGCCGCAAGGGCGGGAATAACCCTGAACCTCGTCAATGCCATGCTCCAGAAAACTGAAGTGGCTTACATCTTAAATGACTGCGAATCCAGGGCTGTCCTCGTGGACAAGGCGAGGCTGCCGATTATAGAAATGGTGAAGCCCGGTGTGACGTCCCTTTCCCAGGTCATCCTGCTTGAAGAGGGAGGGGATTATCCTTCGCTCAAGTCCATGCTTTCAAGTGAGGTCCCTGCCTTCAGTGGCCCAGAGACCAAAGGTAGCGATATCTGCCACCTCATGTATACTTCGGGCACAACCGGCTGGCCTAAAGGAGTCATGGCTACACATCTCAACGTCTGGCATAATGCCATGGAGTTCGGGAAGGTCCACTTTACCCCTGAAGATGTTATCATGGTGGCTACTCCCATATTTCATTGCTGGGGTCTGATCAACGGGACTTTCGGAATGTTGTCCAGGGGAGGGACCGTCATTACGGTAGAACGCTTTTATCCGGAGCCGGTTCTGGCCGATATTGAAAGATTGAAACCTACCGTGTTCATCGGGGTACCCCCCATGTACAATCTGTTTCTCAAGCAGCCTGACCTGCATGCAAGGAATGTCTCCTCCGTGGTTTTCTGCCTTTCCGCCGCAACAAAAATGCCGGAAAACCTCATAAGGGAAATCGAGAAAAGGTTAGGATGGCGCTATGCCGAGGCATGGGGCCTGACAGAGGTGTCCTGTGTGGGGGCCACTTCCCCGTATACGGAAACCCGTATCGGGTCCTGCGGAAGAGGGATGGACGATGCCGTCATGAAGGTGATTGATGAGCAAGGCAATACTCTTCCCCCGGGTCAGCAGGGCGAGTTGTGTGTGAAAGGGACATGCGTGACGAACGGGTATTTGAACAAACCGGACGTGACTGCCGAAGTCTTTGACCAGGAGGGCTGGTTCCATTCCGGAGACATTGCCTACATGGACGAAGACGGATATGCCTTTATCGTGGATCGAAAAAAAGATATGATCAATGTGGGTGGAGAAAAAGTATTTCCTTCGGAGGTGGAGGATATGATGATCAACCACTCGAAAATAAAGGATCTGGTGATCGTGGGCATCCCCGATGATCTCAGGGGGGAGGCGCCGAAGGCGTTTATTGCTCTCAAAGAAGGGGAAAGCATGACGCTGGAGGAGTTGCGTGGGTACTGCAAGCCGTTAATGGCCCCTTACAAGATCCCGGTTGCCGTGGCGTTTCTTGATGAAATTCCCCGCTCTGCAGCGGGTAAGGCCCAGAGGAAGCAATTGCGAGATAAGGAATGGGATCTGTAATGTAGGTTCAGGTAACCCATTCCGCCATGAGGTCTTTTTCCTTGCCGCATCTAATTCCTGCTGGAGCCCGCGGTCCTTCCCTGCAGGGTACGACCAAATATAGGTTGTAAACAAGAATCCTGTGCAATGTACCCTGCGATGAAGGACCTCCATCAGATGTTGGGGAATTTTATCCAAGATGCGGCAAGGAAAAAGACCTCATGACTCCATTCTTGCCCGGACTTTTGAATAGAATACGTCAGAATATTGTATGGCTAATTACTAACAGCCAATGGCTAATTGCTTTTTTTTGGGATCATTATGGCAAGTGTAACGTTGAAAGATATTGTAAAAAGATTTGGCAAGACAGAAGTTATTCATGGGGTTAATCTTCATATCAAAGACAGGGAATTCATCGTCCTTGTAGGTCCTTCGGGATGCGGTAAATCCACAGTATTGCGGCTGATTGCCGGTTTAGAGAAAATTTCAAAGGGGGACATCTTTATTGATGAACGTCTCGTCAATGATATTGCGCCAAAGGACCGGGGTGCGGCGATGGTGTTTCAAAACTATGCATTATATCCGCACATGGACGTATTCAACAATATGAGCTTCGGATTAAAGTTGAACAAGACCCCTAAGGCGGAAATCCAAAGGCGTGTCAATGAGGTTGCAGAGATTCTGGAGCTGAGTGACCTTCTCAAACGGAAACCGTACCAGCTGTCAGGTGGTCAGCGTCAAAGGGTTGCCATGGGAAGGGCGATGGTTCGAAAGCCGTCCCTCTTTCTGTTTGATGAGCCACTTTCCAACCTGGACGCCAAGCTGCGGACACAGATGCGTACGGAAATGAAGCGGCTGCATCAAAAAGTTCAAACCACCATTATTTATGTAACCCATGACCAGGTGGAAGCCATGACGTTGGCCGATCGCATTGTGGTCATGCGCGACGGATACATTGAACAGATCGGAAAACCCATC
>SPCN01000102.1 GCA_004525465.1 Chrysiogenales bacterium
ACCCTGCCTTCCTGGCTTGAGGAGATATTGGCCGGCCAGGACCTGGTTTTTCCCGACCCCTCCGAGCGCATGCGCTGGGTCATCGGACTATCGCGGCAGAACGTGGAACACGGCAGCGGCGGGCCTTTTGCCGCAGCCATATTCGCCGCCCGCAGCGGCAAACTGCTGGCCGCCGGCGTCAACCGCGTCGAGCCGCTGAACTGCTCGCCGGCCCACGCCGAAGTGATGGCCATCGCCTTCGCCCAGCAAGATCAGCAGTCCTGGGACCTGGGAAAGGATGCCGGAAATCCTGCGGAACTGCTGAGCAGTTCCCAGCCCTGTCTGATGTGTTTGGGCGCCACGCTGTGGTCGGGGGTCACGCGGCTGGTTTACGGGGCGACCGCCGCCGATGTCACCGCCATCCTGGGCTTCGACGAAGGCCCATTGCCGGCAGCCTGGATTCAGGAACTGCAAAAACGCGGCATTGCGGTCGAAGCGGGATTGCTGCGGGCCGAGGCTGTCGCCGTCCTGGGCTTATACACTAAAAAGCAGGGAACTATCTACAACAGCCGCAAGGGATTTTAAAGCCCCTTGCGCTGCATCATTTCGCGGTTTTTCCGCGGCGTCTGGTTCCACAGCGTCAGCATCAGCACCGCCCCGATCACCGAAAAGGGAATGATCAGGTAGACCCATATCCCCCAGCCGAAGCGGTCCAGGAAATAGCCCATGCCGAATCCGGTCAGGCCGCTAGCCAGGTACTGGACCCCGTCCAGCAGGCCGGTGACCGTGGCCGCCCCTTTCGTACCCCCGAAATCCATGGAAGCCGTGCCCGAAAGCATGCCATGCACACCGAAGATCCACATGCAGCAAAAGCCGATCATGAACGCGGCCAGGCCCGGGACGCGCACGTTGCCCAGGATCAGCAGCGAAATGATCTGGCCGACATAGAAAATGAACGCCACCGGCGGCCGCCGCGACTGGAACAGGCGGTCGGACATGTAGCCGCAGAGCAGTCCGCCGACGATGCCGCCCACAGTGATGCCCAGCGAGGCCAGCTGGTGCATGCCCCCTCCGGGCGCGATCTGATGGATCTCCTTTAAAAACGGCGTGAACCAAAGCATCAGCCCCTGGCGCACGAAGCCGGTGCAGAATTCGGCGACCATCAGGGTCAGGATCACCGGGTTGGAAAAAGCCCGTTTCAACACATAGGTGAAATTCACCTTGAAGTCGTCGCTCAGGTGCGAAGTGGCGTCATCAGTGTCGATCTTGGCGAACCCGGCCTGCTCGGGCTTGTCCTTGACCAGGAAGAAATCGACCACGACCATCAGCAGGATCAGGGCCGAGGGCACGATGAAGACCCATATCCAGCCGAAGTGGGCCAGGATCCAGCCGCCGAAACCCATGGCCAGGAAATAGCCGCTGGAGATCATGATGCCGAAGATACCGCCGAACACGCCGCGCTCCTTGACATGAAACCAGGGGGCGTTGACCTTGACCACCGACAGGGCGCCGAAGCTCTGAAAATACTGGTTGACCGCGTAAAGCAGCGACATGCCGACCACGATCTTGGTCTGCCAGCCGGCCAGGAACAGGGCGCCGATGACCAGGTTGAAGATGGCAGTGCCGATGCCGCCGAATATGATGGCTTTCTTGCCGCCGAAGCGGTCGGCCAGCGGCCCGTTGAGGATCACGCTCAGGGCATAGGTCCAGAAGCCGGCGGTGGCGATGGTGCCGAACTCGGCCTTGGACAGGTCGAACGTCTTCATGATGTCGCTCGAGGCCACGTTCAGGTTGTAGCGGCCCATGTAGAACGTGGCGTAGGTCAGCCCCAGCGGGAACCAGTTCTGGAAGCGCCGGCGCCGGAACTCGGGCGAATGGTTGAGCGGGTTGCGCGACAGGAAGCTCATGGTTTCACCCCCCGCCAGGTTTGCCAGAGAAGGCCGAGCACTTCCTGGAGGTGGGCGCCCAGTTCCTCGGGTTTGTCGGTTTTTTCGGGCATGTTCTCGAAAACGGCATAGGGAACTTTTCGCTCAGCGGCCGGCAGATATTTCGGGTCCGAAGCGAATTCCTCCCAGTCCGACTCCTTGTAGAGCATCTCGATCTTCTTGTCCTCCAGGGCGTGCTGCAGGATGGAATCGGGACGGTCGGGGTTGTAGCGCCGGCGGTTCTTGCGCAGCGACTCGGGCCAGTCGACCTTGATGTAGAGGGAGGCGGCATGGTCCAGGACCTGGGGCGAGAGATAGGAAAAAGCCTCGCGGAAGCCGCCGTGTTCGCTGCCGCGGGCAAACTCGATGAACAGGGTCCTGCGCTCGTGGAAGGCGGGGTCGTCGCGCAGCAGCTTGGCATAGGCCAGGTTGAGCTTCTTGATCAAAAAGTTCCAGAACCACTTGCCCTTGAAGACGTGGCCGGGCATGGTCTTGCCCTCGTAGGTGAACTCCCTGTCGGAAAGCAGCCGCGGCTGCCCCATCTCCTCCATCAGGTCGTCGTCCTCGAAGCGCTCCCAGAGGATGGGGAAATCGTCGATCTCCTGGAACTCGCCGATGTGGAAGCGCTTGACGCGCTCTTCCAGCGGCACTTTTTTCAAATAATCGATGACTTCCGATTTGCCGGCCGCCGGCCGGCCGATCAGGATGATGACGTCAAAAGTCTTTTTTTCCATGCCTGGTTCCTCCCGTGAACAAAGGATTTGAATCACATATTATAAGTACAGGATTTTTTTTTGCAAATCGACCAATGTACTTCCACAAGTACTTCCGCTTGTAATTTCATCATCCCGCTTTCATCCGGATTTATTCAACCGGGCGATGATCATTTCCATTTCATCGAGCATAGTGTTTATGCGACGGAAGGCTGCCTTCGTGGTATCAGGACGACTCATGTCGACACCGGCTTTTTTGAGGGTTTCAAGCGGATAATCGCTGCCTCCGGCTGAGAGAAAATCCATATAACGTTCGGCCCCAACGGGGCCTTCTCTTAGAACCATGTCGGATAGGGCCAAAGAAGCAATCCTGCCGATACTGTATTGATAGACATAGTAATTGAATAGGAGGTGGGGAACGCCTATCCACTCGCTCTGGATGTAGTCATCCACTTCACAGACATGCTGGCCCTGGCCATAGTATTGCCGGACCAGGTCCAGATAGGTCTGGTTGAGCCAGTCGGCGGTGAGCGCCTGGCCGGCCTCGACACGCCGGTGCATGGCCAGTTCGAACTCGGCCAACATTGTTTCGTGGAAAATGGAGCTCATGGTCATATCCAAGTGCCGATCAAGGAGATAAAGCCTCCATTGATCATCTTTCCCGATTTTAAGCATGTATTCCATGAGCAGGTTTTCGTTGAAGGTTGAGGCGATTTCGGCAAGGAAAATCGGGTATTGGGACATCGCCCAGGGCTGCTTTTTGTCGGAAAAATAGGAATGCAAGCCATGCCCCAGCTCATGGGCTACGGTGGCGACAGAGCCAAAACTGCCGTTATAATCAAGGTAAACGAAGGGGTGAATCTCATGGACGTTGATCATATATGCGTTGCTGGCCTTGCCCTTATTGAGGTAGATGTCCATCCAGCGGCCGGCAAAGGCTTTGTTCAGGGCGTTGGAATATGATTTCCCTAAGGACCTCATGGAAGCCTTTATCAGTTTTTCCGCTTCGCTGAAGCTGAATTTTTTATCCATAGATTTAAAGGCGGGAGCATGAATGTCTTCATAGCGGAGGGTTTCGAGCCCCAGCAGCCACTTCTTGATCGTAAGAAAGCGATGCAGCACCGGCAGGTTTTCATGCACCGATGAGATGAGGTTATGATAGATGCCGCTGCCGATGGCATTGGGAAAGAGTTGGGCCTCCAGGCAGTCGGAGAATTTACCAACCTGAGCCGAGAAGAGGTGCCGCTTGATGGCCCCATCGAAAAGAACGGCAAAGGTATTCTCGAAGCGCTTCTTATTCCGCCAGTATTGGGCCATGACCTGACTGCGTTCTTCAGGATCATTGCTGCGTCGCAGACGCCGATAATTCTCGGCGTTCAAGGTCACCTTGCTGCCGTCCTTGAGGATAATCTCGGCCGGGGGCATCTCGTCGTTGAGCTTGTTTGCTGCCCGGGCCGGCACGCCGCTAAAGAGCGAGGCCAGAGAGAAGATTCGCTGCTGCTCCTCTGGCAGGACATGGTTTTTCAACCGGAGTATACCATCCACTTGCATGCGGAAGCTGGCTAGGCGCGGCTCTTCATTGACATAGGAGGCAAAACGTTCTCCTCCCAAATCCAAAATATCCTTATTGTAGAAGGAAAGTTTTTGGTTAAAGCGCACATTGACGGAGTGAAGCTCGCCGCTCAGGGCGGAATATTTGGGATCGTCATCGGTGGCGGTGAATAAATGGATGTAGGCGTTCAAGCGCTCTGATCTGAGCCCGAGCTTCTCGGTCAACGTGATGAACTCGAGCATCTTTCCGGCCGAGGCGGTCCAGCCAACCCTTGCGGCATCGATCGCCTCCATGTCCCTGGAAAATGACTTCATCTCGGCCTTCCATTCGTTCAGGCTCGGGAATAGGTCCTCCGCATTCCAGGTGAATTCGACTGGCACCTCGCTGCGGGGCCGGTTGGAAAAATCGGGAATTTCCCTGTTCCCCTGCCTGGAGGCCAACATATCCTGCTGACCGACTAAAAAAATGGCCATCGCCAGTATCAGGACAATTTTCAAATTGTTGGCAGCGTTTTTGATCATCAGCGAGATCCTTGGGTGAGATTTGCAGCCAATGGTTCTTGTTATTTTGACAAGGTCAATTCTGACCTTTCTTGCTGGCCGGTCGCCTCCACGCATCAGTATTGCCAGATTGCCGGGATCTCGCCGATAGGTATGACATGGATATTGTTGCCCAAGCTGTATGATTTATTGCCCGGATAAATTACCCACAGCCGCTCAAGGGAAAGATCGCTCAGCGCGACCTTCATCGATGCGGTTAGGCCCGGGGCATCGCCATATTTGAATTCCATGCCCCAATTTTTTCCCCCATGCTGCCAGAAAAGGTCGAGCTCGGCCCCCGCATGGGTTGCCCAGAAATAAGTTTCCCGCGTGCTCTTGTTGATGCTCCGCAACACGCATTCCAGCGCAAAGCCCTCCCAGGACGCCCCGATCTTTGGATGACCGATCAGCGTATCATTTCCTTCAATGCCCAGCAGGGAGTGCAGCAAGCCGGAATCGGACAGATACAATTTGGGCCGTTTTACAAGTCGTTTCCCCAGGTTGACATGCCAGGGCGGCAGCAAACGGACCATGAACGTCGACTCAAGAATCTCAATATGCCTCCGCGCCGTCATGTCGCTGACACCAAATGACCTGGACAACTCACTGTAATTGAGCACTTGACCATGATAATGAGCCAGCATGGCCAAGAAGCGGCGCCAGGTCTGGGCCGGAATACTGATCCCCAGCTGCGGCAGGTCTCTTTCCAGGAAGGCTGTCAAGTAGTGGCTGCGCCAAGACCGGCTTTGCGCTTCGCTCGCGGCTATAAAGGAACGGGGGAAACCGCCGCACAGCCATAGCTTCTTAAAATGGCCACCGCCGACATCCTGGAGACGCAGTCCGCCGAGGATGTGAAACGCGATGCGTCCGGCCAGCGATTCGCTGCTTTGCCTGAGGAGATGTCCCGAGGCGCTCCCCAGTATCAAGTATTTCTGATTGGGCCGGCTATCGACCAAGTAGCGGATCAATGGGAAAATCTCAGGGCGGCGCTGGACTTCATCGATCACGATCAATCCGCTCAAGTCCTCCAAAGCCAATTGCGGATTCTGCAGCGCGGCAAGGTCTCTCGGATTTTCCAGATCAAAATAATGTTTGGCGGCGAACTCCCGGGCCAGGGTCGTCTTGCCGCACTGGCGCGGACCGATGAGAGCAGTCACCGGGAACTGGCGCAACAACTTTTTTATCTCCTGCTTGTCTACAACGCGATCGATCATCTAACCCCCATAGTGGAATCCACCATAACACAGCTACATTGAAAATTCAATATTTATTGTTGACATTTCAATGCCCCGTCAGTTTAAAGACAAACAGTTCCGTCAATGGATTCCCGATCTCATACAACGAAGATTGTATGGCGCTTATTCGTCCAGGCCGGGGAGCTTGTCTCCCGGAACGGGCAGCTCGCCGCGCACGCCGGTGAAGTCGGCCAGGCGGTCCTGGAACTTCTCGGCCTTTTTGGCCGTTTCGTCGTACTTGCCGCTGGCGTAGCCCAGGTGCTTGCCCAGCAGCAGGAAGTCGGCGTGGAACTGGGCGAAGCCTTCCTGGACCTTGACCAGGTCCTTGAGGATCTGCTTGGTGCGCTGCTCGATCCTCAGGCCCTTGAGGCCGAAGGCGATGGCCATCAGGTAGGCGTAGAAGCTGTTGGGCGAGACCGGGATGACGTGCTTTTCCACGGCGTAGTTGAAGATGCCGTAGTTCCTGCCGTCCAGGCCGTCGCTGATCACGGCCTCGTAGAAAACGTTCTCGGCCGGGATGTAGATCAGGGCGAAATCGTAGGTGCCGCAGTCGGGGCGGATGTATTTTTCGGCGATCTCGTCGACGCGCAGCTTGAAGCTCTTGACGAATTCCTTCCTGTGCTTTTTGCGGCCCTCCTCGTCGCCGGCGTCGAAGAGGCGCACAAAGCTCTCCAAGGGGAACTTGGCGTCGACCGGGATCAGGCGCTCGCCCAGGGTGATGACGGCATCGACCTTGGCACCGTCGGCAAAGGCATACTGCAGGGTGAAATTGCCGGCGGGCAGGACCTGGCGCAGCAGGTCTTCCAGCAGGTACTCGCCCAGGTTGCCACGCAGCTTCGGCGCCCGCAGGATGTCCTGCAGCGAGGAGATGTCCTTGCCGATGGCCTTCATCTGGTTGGTCGATTCCTCAAGCACCCCCAGCTTCTGCTGGATCTCGCCCACCACGCGCAGCTGGCTGCTGATGTTGCCCTGGCCCTTGCTCAGGGTCTCGTTGACCGTGCGCATGATGTCGTTCAGCTGCCCCGACATACCCTGCTGCGTCTGGCGCAGCAACTCGGTCTGCTGCAGCAGCGCCTGGTTCTGGGCCTGCATCTGTCCGCTCTTCATTTCCTGCAACTGGTTCTTCAGGTCCATGATCTGCTGGTTCAGTCCCGGGTCCCGTGGACGCAACTGCAGGACCAGCACCGCCAGCAACAGCACCACGGCGATCGCCAACAGCACGATGAATAGGACCGTTTCCATGAAGATCTCCTCGCTCATTCTTGACAAGGATAAAATAGCAGACGAAGAAGCAAATAGCAACAAGAACAAAAAGATGGCAAATGTTCAACTCATCCCCCACCACCCCGCTTTGCGGGATGGCATCGCCAAATGCCACACAAAGCTTTGGCATGGCGATGCGTACCTTCTCTTCCCAAAGAGAAGGGGCTGTAAAAGATACTGGGAAGGCCCCCTCTATTCGCAAGAGAGGGGGTCCGGGGGTGAGTTTGAGAAGAGGAAGTTGCATTGGGCAAGGCTATATAATAGTATTAATAAACAAAGGAGATCCCCAAATGACCGAAACGAACGCAACGAA
>SPCN01000154.1 GCA_004525465.1 Chrysiogenales bacterium
GGATTTGTCGGGGCAGCCGATATCGTCATTGCCTCGGACAATGCGAGCTTCAGTTTATCCGAGGTGAAAATCGGAGTTGTTCCCGCCTGTATTTCGCCTTACCTGGTGAAGCGGGTCGGGGAAGGGGTATTAAAAGAATTATTTATAACCGGAATGAGGTTCGCTGCGGACAAAGCCCTGGACATCAAGTTGATTAATTACAAAGTCGGGCATGAGCAGTTGTTGGAATTTGCCATGGAAAAAGCCAAGGAATTGTGTTTATGCGGCCCCAAGGCCATAGCGGTATGTAAGCAGTTATTTGTGGAGGTTCCCGGGATGGACTTAATGACTGCTTATAATCATACGGCTGATGTGATAGCGAAGATGAGAATATCGCCGGAAGCGCAGGAGGGGATGAAGGCGTTTCTTGAAAAGCGCGCGCCGGCCTGGCAGGAAAAATAAAGGACCGTCCCCTACTCCCCTTGACTTCATATAGCCATCAAACAATTTTTAGTGCTTGATCTAAATCTTCAATAATATCTTGGACATCCTCGATGCCTACGGATAATCTAACCAGGTCATCAGTAATTCCGGCTTTTACTTTTTCCTCTTTATTTACAGAAGCATGAGTCATTGAGGCAGGGTGTTGGATGAGCGTTTCCACCCCGCCCAGTGATACGGCCAAGGTTGCCAAATGAACACTGTCCATTAGTTTTCGCCCGGCTTCCAGACCGCCTTTTACACCGAAACTGATCATCGAACCGGATCCGCTCATTTGTTTTTTTGCTAATTCAAATTGAGGATGAGATGCGAGTCCGGGATAGCGAATCCAGGCGATCTTAGGATGACTTTCCAAAAAGTGAGCGACCTTAATAGCGTTTTCTTGATTGCGTTCTACACGAAGAACCAGGGTTTTTAATCCGCGCAGAACCAGATAGGCTTGATGCGGGTCCATATTGCAGCCCATGTAAACCATCGCATGACGGATCTTTTCATATAAGTCTTTGTCTTTAGTAATGATAATTCCGCCAACGATATCCGCATGACCATTAATAAATTTTGTGACAGAATGCAGGACTACATCCGCACCCAGATCCAATGGCTTTTGCAAATACGGGGTGGCAAATGTATTGTCAACAACCAAAACCAAATTGTGTTTTTTTGCGATCTCGGCACATGCTTTGATATCACTAATATCCATAGTCGGATTTGATGGTGTTTCAATATAAAGAACTTTTGTATTTTTCTTTATTGCTGACAAGATAGCATTCATGTCAGCGGTATTTACAAAATCAGCTTCAACACCAAAGCGTGAAAAATCCTTTTCCAGTACAACTCTTGCCGGACCATAAACAGAAGCCGTGCTGATAATATGGCTTCCGGCTGCCAATTGCGCCATGTAAACACTTGTTATCGCGGCCATCCCGGAGCTTGTGGCGATTCCATCATAACCATTTTCCAACTCAGCAATATTATTTTCGAGGGCGCGGATTGTCGGATTGGCGATTCTCGTATAAATGTAGCCAGCGCTTGCACCGGAAAAACAATCTGCACCGTGCTGGGCATTCTTGAATTTAAATGTAGAAGTTTGATAAATAGGAACAGTAGCGCTCCCGAATTGATCTTCAAATTCTCCACTGTGAATCAGTTTGGTGTTAAATCCCATGTTCTTTGTTTTCATGTTTCTTCCTTATTTGCATAAATTTTTTGGTTCACAAACCCAGGTCGTTGAATGTCGCTTCTGCATCCCGAATCAATGTGGTTACTATCTCTCTGACCGGCTTGGTGTCACAGATCAGCCCCACGCTCTGGCCGGCCATCAATGAACCGTTTTCCACATCGCCTTCCTGAACGGCGCGGCGCAGGGCGCCGACCCAGTATTTTTCAACCTCGAACTGGGCCTGAACTCGATTGATCTCCTTGCGGCCAAGCTTTTGGATCAGTTCCAGCTGCAGCCGGCCGAATTCCTCGCTGCCCTTGTTTTTCAGGGCGCGCACGGCCACTACCGGCAATTCCGAACTATATTGCGGCGTGGCGAAAGCTTCCCGGGCCCGCGCCCTGCAGAACCTCTCCTTGAACTTGGGGTGGGCCGGGCTCTCCTCGGCCATGGCGAAAATTGTGCCCATCTGGACGCCGGCCGCTCCCATCAACAACAGGTGGGCTATCATCTTCCCCGTGGCAATGCCGCCGGCAACAAAAACCGGCAACTGCGGGTAATTGAACAACACCTGCTGGATCAAAACTATAGTGGAAACATGGCCGATGTGACCGCCGGCTTCACTCCCTTCCAGGATCAAGGCGTCGGCTCCATAAGCGATCATGCGTTCAGCGATGGAATCGTTGGAAGCAAAGCATAGCACTTTGGCCCCGCTTTCCTTGGCTGTCTTCACCTCTTCCTGGCGCGGAAAACTGCCGGCAAAAACGATATATGGCACTCCCCAGTCGGCCAATTTCTTTAAATGAGTCAGATAATTAGGAGCGATGGTGATCAGATTAACGGCGAAATGACAGCCCCCTTTTTGAAGAGCTTTCACTTCCTGTTCCAGAATGTCGGCCGGCATGTTGCCGGCGGCCAGCACGCCGAACGCTCCGGCCGCGCCCACGGCTTCGACCAGCTCTGCGCTGCTTATCCAGGTCATGGCGCCGGCGATCAGGGGATATTGCACTTGCAGAAAATCCCGGCCACGCTGCCAGTATTTTTCGTGTTTCTTGGCTATCATAGGAGCATTTTAGCACAGACGAGCCATGAAACCAAGGAATATGAACTCGGTTTACGGCCTACGGTACACGGTTGACGGTGGAATAGAAGACAATAGAAAAAGACCTAATATCAAATCAATTCCAGGTTCCTAATAAACTCCAAATTCCAATGACCAAAACAGGGGATAGGGTATAGGGTAAGAATAAACGAGAAATCATAATCGCTCTCCTCAAACTCACCCCCTACCCCCTCTCTTGCGAAGAGAGGGGGATTCCCCATCTTCACTCCCCTTCTCTTCGGGATGAGAAGGTACGCATCGCATGTCCGCATCGCTATACCGAGGCTCTGCGAGGTATAAAGCGATGCCACTCCGCAAAGCGGAGCCGAGGCTTTGCGAGGCATCTGGCGATGCCATCCCGCAAAGCGGAAGGCCGGGGGATGAGTTGGTTATTCGTGTAATCGTCGTTCATCTTCGTTTGGGTCATTTGCTCATTGGTGCTTGGGATTTTAAAGAACCGGGAGGGTTTAAAACCCTCCCCTACGTTTGCTAATGGCTCGCCTATTCTTACCCTAAACCCTCAACCCTCTACCCTGAACCCTGTACCCTATGCTTGTGCCTTCCATTTTTTCCACAGCGTCTCCTTGAATTCTGCGCAAGAATGGAATATAATCAAGTATCCTCATCAGGAAATTCATGAAAACAATTGAATTCAACTCCGATGGCAAATCGACTGCATTTTCTCCCGATGAAATTCCTGCCGAAGAATTTCAGAAAAACGAGATCTTCAGGGAGATACTCCCCCTTGTTTTCCATAAAATGAAAAACAAGCTGACCCCGGTCCTTGGCTATGCCCAGATCCTGCAATCCCGTTCGAGCGATGAGTTTATCATCGAGCGGCTGCGCAAGATCGAAAAAAATGCGACCGAATTGACAGACGCCTTCAATATTTTAAAGGACTATTTCAAGGCCGAGCCTGCGCCCAAGCAGCCGGGGAACATCAATCTCATTCTGCAAGCCATGGGCGCCCATTGGCAAAAAGTCGCCAATAGTGAACAGATCAGGATCGTGCTCGACCTGGACCCGAAGGCCCCTGTCCTGTGGCTCGACACCGCCCAATTGAAAATACTGCTGCTGAACATGGTGGACAACGCCGCCCAGGCCCTTAAAATTAAAGAGACGCGGGACAAAGAGATCAGACTGGCAACCCGCATGGAAGACAATGCCTTGCAGCTGGTCATTCGCGACAACGGCCCCGGCTTAAGCGAAGAAGAGATCGACGAAATCTGGACGCCTTTCTATGCGAAATTCCCGGAACACGCCGGTCTGGGACTGGTGATCTGTGAAAAGGTTATCGCCAATCACGCGGCTGTCTGCCTGGTCTCATCATCATTGGGGGAATTCTGCCAATTCGAGATCAGTTTTCCCCTGCCGGAAAAACCGATAAAAAAGAAAAAAAAGAGCGCCGGGAAAAACCCCTGCTCCCAAGTATAAAGGAGACAATCATGAAAGAAAAATTCGTTTATTTTTTTTCCAGGAAATTGAGCGAAGGCAGCAAGGAGATGAAGAACCTCCTGGGTGGCAAGGGCTCGGGACTGGCTGAAATGGCCAGCATCGGCCTGCCGGTCCCGGCCGGTTTTACCATCACCACCAAAGTCTGCGAACTGTTTTATAAAAACAACCGTCAATATCCTGCCGGTTTGGCAAAGGAAGTCGATGAGAACATGCGCAAACTTGAAAAGGAAGTGGGGAAAAAATTCGGCGACGCCGACGATCCCCTGCTGGTTTCTGTGCGCTCGGGAGCATCACTCTCCATGCCCGGCATGATGGAAACCATTCTCAATCTCGGCCTGAATGACCGTTCGCTGAACGGCCTGGCCAAGAAAACAGGTAACCGCCGCTTCGCTTTGGACGCCTACCGCCGCTTCATCATGATGTACGGTTCCACGGCCAAGGGCATTGACCGCGAAGAGTTCAACCAAGCTTTTGAAACCCTGAAGAACCAGCTGAGCAGAAAGCGCTTGAACCTGGCTGCCCACATCAAGGTCAACGATACCGATGTGAGTGAGGGCGAACTGGAAAAGCTGGTGAGTGAATTCAAGGCCATCTATAAAAATCACATCGGCAAGGATTTCCCCCAGGATCCCAAAGAACAGCTTTGGGGTTCAGTGGACGCTGTCTTCGGCTCCTGGATGGCTGAAAAAGCGGTCACCTACCGTCGCGTGGAAAAGATCACGGGCGTGGGGGGCACGGCCGTCAATGTCCAGCAGATGGTGTTCGGCAACATGGGGCCCAAGAGCGGCACCGGCGTCTGCTTCACCCGCGATCCCAACAGCGGCGACAACATTTTTTACGGTGATTACCTGGTCAACGCCCAGGGCGAAGACGTGGTGGCAGGTATCCGCACCCCGATCAGACTGTCGGATTTCGAAAAGGCCGACTCCAAGTCCTATAAGCAGCTGGTCGATGTGCGCCGCATCCTTGAAGGGCACTTCAAGGACATGCAGGACCTGGAATTCACCGTGGAAGAGGGACGGCTGTACATGCTGCAGTGCCGCACCGGCAAGAGGTCGCCAGGCGCCGCTTTCAAGATCGCCGTGGACATGGCCAACGAAAAATTGATCAGCAAAGAAGAGGCCCTGCTGCGCATCAAGGACAAGGACATCGAAGGGATCTTCTACCCGATCATCGATCCCGACCAAAAAGACGAGATGAAGAAGAGTTTTCTGGTTTCGGGCATTGATGCCGTACCTGGCGCCGCTACCGGCAAGGTGGTTTTCAATGCCAAGGAAGCCGAAGCCGCTGCCGCCAAAGGCGAAAAAGTCATCCTGGTGCGCAAGGAGACCAGCCCCGAAGACGTTGGCGGCATGCATGCCGCCCAGGGCATCCTGACCGCCACCGGGGGCAAGACTTCACACGCGGCCGTGGTGGCCCGAGGTTGGGGCAAGTGCTGCATTGTCGGCTGCGAAAATCTGAACATCAACTATGAAAAAGAAGAATTGATGGTCGGCAACCTGGTGGTCAAAAAAGGTGAGGAACTTACGCTCAACGGCTCCAGCGGCCAGGTTTTCCGCGGCGCCCTGCGCCTTATCAAGCCTGAGCCCCCGGCCGCGTTCAAGACCCTGATGGGCTGGGTGGACAAGATCCGCGCCA
>SPCN01000353.1 GCA_004525465.1 Chrysiogenales bacterium
CCCTGGCCACGAGCCATTTCGACGTGGGCGGCGAAAAAGTACAGAAGGGGATCAAGGGGGCCATTTATGGCGAACGGGGCGTCTGGCGCCCCGGCGACGACCTGTACCTGACGTTCGTCCTCTTCGACCGCGAGCATAAACTGCCCGCCGAGCACCCGGTGCTCCTCGAGCTGTACAACCCCAAGGGGCAACTGATCCAGACCAGCAAACCGGCCCGGTCGCTTGACGCCTTCCATTCCTTCCGCCTGCGCACGGCCGAAGCGGCCCCGACCGGCAACTGGAAGGTCAGGGTGCTGGTCGGCGGCCTCATTTTCGAGCAGAACGTGAAGGTCGAGACCGTGGTTCCCAACCGCCTGAAGATCGATTTCCAACCGGGGGTGGCAAAACTGGTCAAGGAAAAGCCGGCGGAAGCTGCACTCCGCAGCCAGTGGCTGCATGGGGCCGTGGCCGCCAACCTGAAGTTCGACGCCAGGGTGCGCCTGGCGCCGCGGCCCACCAGCTTCCCGCGCTGGCCCGACTACGTCTTCGATGACCCGGCCCGTGTGGTCACCGCCTCCGAACAGCAGGTCGCCGACGGCCGGCTGGACGCCAATGGTATTGCCAGCTTTCCCATCAAACTCGAGATGGAGGAGGCGGCTCCGGGGATGATGGATGCCCAGTTCACGGTCCGCGTCTTCGAAGAGAGCGGCGATTTTTCGAGCGACGCCGTGACCCTGCCCTTTTACCCCTATAAAAGCTTCGTCGGTATCCGCGTCCCCAAGGGCGATGAGATGCGCGGCATGCTGCTCACCGACCAGGAACATCTCCTGCAGATCGTTACCGTCGATCCCGAGGGCAAACCCGTCTCCAGTGACAAGCTGGAGGTCAGCCTCTACAAGGTAGAATGGAAGTGGTGGTGGGACAGGAGCGGCGACTCGCTGGCCCAGTACATCGCCAACACCAGCCATGTCCCGTTGCTGAAGGGCGAGGTCGCGACCAGCGACGGCAGCGGCCAGTGGAAATTCCAGATCAAGTACCCGCAGTGGGGCCGTTATTTGGTCCGCGTAGTCGATCCGCAGAGCGGCCACGCTGCCGGCAAGGCCATCTACATCGACTGGCCGGGTTGGGCGGGCCGCGCCAGGGAAGAGAAGGGCAGCGGCGCCACGCGGCTCAACTTCAGTACCGATAAGGAGCGCTACCAGGTTGGGGAAAAGGCGACCATCTTCCTCCCCGACGCCCCCCAGGGGCGGGCGCTGGTCTCTCTGGAGAACAACTCTCGCATACTGAAACAGATGTGGGTGAGCACCAAGGCCGGCGAAAACCGCTTTGAGATAGAACTTGACGAGAGCATGAGCCCCAACATCTATGTCCATGTCACCCTGCTGCAGCCCCACTCGGGCAAGAAGAGCGATACCCCCATCCGCCTGTACGGCGTCATCCCGGTCATGGTGGAGAATCCGCGCACGCGGCTGGAGCCGCAGGTCAAGGTGGCCGGCGAGCTGAAGCCCCTGCAGGAGTTCAAGGTCGGAGTGGAGGAAAAGTCAGGGCGGGCCATGACCTACACCCTGGCCGTGGTCGACGAGGGGTTGCTGGGGCTAACGCGCTACGCCGCTCCCGACCTGCGCAGGAAATTCTATAACCGCGAGGCCCTGGGCGTCCTCACCTGGGACCTCTTTGACGATATTGCCGAAGCTTATGGCGCAGACCTTTCGCGCCTGCTGGCCCTGGGCGGCGATGAAGAAGGCGCCGCCGCCGGCTCCGAGAAAAAGCAGCGGCGCTTCCCGCCGGTGGTGCTTTTCGCCGGACCTTTCTCTCTGGAAGCCGGGAAAACAGCGGAACATAAATTCACGATGCCGCAGTATGTAGGGGCAGTGCGGGTCATGGCCGTGGCCGGCCGCGACGGTGCCTTTGGCGTCGCGGAGAAGTCGGTGCCGGTGCGCCAGGACCTGATGATCCTCCCCACCCTGCCGCGGGTCGTCCGGCCGGGCGAGACCTTCGACCTCCCCGTCTCGGTCTTCGTCAGCCATGCCGGCATTCGCAAGGTGCAGGTCCAGATCGACGCCGGCGACCGCTTCCTGGTGGACGGGCCGAAGATCAAGGTTATCGAATTCAAGAAGCCGGGAGACGAGATCGTCTTCTTCCCCGTTACCGTGAGCACGGGCGTTGGCCAGGGCTCCGTTTATATCAAGGCGACGGCCGGCTCGCGCAAGGCCGAGAGCCGTACCGCTATCCCCATCCTGGCCGCCAATCCGCGAATCATGGAGACGCTGCACGCCGAAGTGCCGCCCGGTGAGTCGCGCCAGATCGCCATCAAGGCGTTCGGACTGAAAGGGACCAACGATGTGACCCTGGAGTACTCGATGCTGCCTCCCTTCAACCTGCAAAAACGGCTGCAGTTCCTGATCCGCTATCCCCACGGCTGTCTGGAGCAGACCCTCTCCACTGCTTTTCCGCAGCTTTACCTGAAATACCTGATAAAGCTGGACGCCGGGCAGCAAAAAAAGGTCGAAACATATATTGCCTCGGCGATCGAAAAAATGCGCGGCTTTCAGGCGCCCAGCGGCGGGTTCTCGTACTGGCCGGGTGAATACGAGGTCCATCATTGGACATCGGCCTATGCCGGCTATTTTTTGCTGGAGGCCTCCCGCCTCGGCTACCGGGTCCCGGTCGCCATGCTCAATCCCTGGAAAAAGCATCAGAAAACGTTGGCCAATTCCTGGACCGCTGGCCCGGAGCAGAGCCGCCTGGTCCAGGCCTTCCGCCTGTACACCCTGGCCTTGGCCGGGGCGGCCGACCTGGGAGCCATGAACCGTTTGCGGGAAAACACCGGGCTGGAGAGCGC
>SPCN01000095.1 GCA_004525465.1 Chrysiogenales bacterium
GCGGCCGGCTTGGCCACTACCGGGGGCGCAACCGGTGGCATTGGGGGCTTGGGTGCCGGAGCGGCGGTGGGCTTGACCACTACCGGGGGCGCAGCCGCGTGGGCGGCAGAAGGCGCCGCAGCGGGTTTGGGCGCCGAGGCCACGGTTGGTTTGTCCGCAGGCGACGCGGCTTGTTTTTCAGGGACAGCTTTCTTGCCTTCTGAAGGGAGCTTGTCCCCTTTGGGGGACGAGTCTTTTATAGGTGGTGAAGCGGCTGCTGCTTTTTCAGCCGGTTTTTTGGCGCTTGCCTTTTTATCCGGCGCCGGCTTCTTGTCGGCCGCTTTCTTTTTTTCCGACTTCTCTTTGCTATCCTCAGTAGGGGACGTGTCCCTTTTAGGCGCTGGTGTCGTAGGCGCTTTTTTGCCGGTTCTGCCTTTGGCGAGTTCGGCTTCCAGAGCGCTGATCTTTTTAGGATTGGCGGTCAATTCACGCAACAATTCTAGTTGATCGACCGTTATGACCGAGGAGTGCGACTTGACCGGCAGATTGATCTTTTCCAGAAAGTGCATGGCCAGTTTATTCGAGATCTTGAATTGCTTGGTGGCTTCATGAAGCTTGATCGTCGTAGACATATTCTCGCCCTCCTATTGTTTGGTTTGCTTTTCTTCGCTGTGTTCGCTTTTGCGATTGGCGATTTGGATATCCCACTGGGTAAGTTTGGAAGCAAGTTTTATATTAACTCCCTTTTTGCCGATGGCCGCAGATAGAGTTTCGTCCTTGACGATCACTTCAGCCACGTGGTTGATCGGGTCGACCAGGTGAACGCTTACCACTTCGGCAGGCGTCAATGCAGAAGCGATAAACCTTTCCGGGACATTGCTCCAGGCGATGACATCGATGCGTTCGCCCCGCAGTTCCTTGGTGATGGCCAGGACCCGGTTGCCGTTCATGCCCACAATGGCCCCCACCGGGTCAATGGCCTTGTCGGTCGAATACACGGCCACTTTGGACTTGATCCCCGGTTCGCGGGAAATGGCGAATATCCTGACAATGTTTTCGGAGACTTCCGGCACTTCCTTCTTGATCAGTTCGGCAACGAAATCATTCATGTAACGGGTGGCCAGGACCAGGGGCCCCTTGCCTTCGGAAAAAACCCTTTTAATCAGGAAATGGATGACCTCGCCGCGCTGGAAATTGTCCTTGGGAGAAAGTTCTTTGGGCGGTAGTATGGCTTCGCCCCACTCCAGGCCCAGGATGATGTTGTTGTTTTCTATGCGGCGGATCTCGCCCGACATCAGGGTGCCGGCCAGCTGGAAATACTTTTCGTAGATATTCTCCTGCTCGGCCTTCAGGATCTTCTGCATGATGATCTGCTTGGCCGATTGAGCGGCTATGCGGCCCAGGGTCTCACTAGGGAGGTGTATTTTGATGACATCGCCTTCGTGGGCCTTGGAATCGTATTTCAAGGCCTCTTTCCAGTTGATCTCGGCCAGGGGATCGCTGACTTCTTTGACCACCAGCTTGGAGACAAAAACTTCGATAATGCCTTTGCTTTCGTCTATTTCTATCTGGATGGTGGCGTCGGGATCAAAATACTTCTTGGATACGGTCAGTAGGGCTTCCTTTATGGCAGAAAAAAAGATGTCGGGATTGATGCCGCGCTCCCGGCTGATCTGCTTGATGCTTTTCAACAATTCTTCTGCCATTGAATTTCCTCATTTTGCTCATATTTTAACGGCTAATTATAAAGGATTTTTCACCAAAAAGCAAATTTGCGGCCAGGTTGGGCCAAATCCACCTGGTTGATCAGGTCGACCATGATGTTTTTTTATTGTGGGTATTGACTTTCGGTTGCTTTTAAGGTAAATTCACCTTTGTGAATTAGGAGGAATTAAAAATGAATAAGAATGAAATCGCCCAGCTGATGGTAAAAGATTCCAGTATTATCAAGAGCAATGCGCTAAAGGTCATTGATACACTGGTTACGGTGGTTGGTGATGTGCTGAAAAAGAAGCAGGGCAAAGTGACATTGGTCGGGTTTGGAACCTTCAAGGTGATCGAGAAAAAAGCCAAGGTGGGCAGAAACCCCAAGACAGGCGCCAAGATCAATATTCCCAAGAAAAAAGTACCCAAATTCGTGGCTGGCAAAGAACTGAAATCACTGGTCAAGTAAACGGGAAAGATACAGGCGCGTAGCCCAGTTGGTTAGAGCGCTACCTTGACACGGTAGAGGTCGGCGGTTCGAGCCCGCCCGCGCCTATTTTATAAATGGAAAAAGAAAAGGCGATTTTGCTTAAAATAAACGGCGAACTGAAAGAGATCGGTGCGCCACCCGTTCCCGGCGCCAGCGTGGAGGAGATTTATCCTCATTCGCCTGAGGCCCTGGATATCTATCGTCATTCCGGTTCCCACCTGTTGGCCCAGGCCGTGCTCGAATTGTATCCCGGAACACAGTACGGCATAGGTCCGGCCGTGGAAAACGGTTTTTACTATGATTTCCTGACCGTCCGGCCGTTCAGCGAAGACGATCTGACGGAAATCTCAAAGAAGATGGCGCACCTGGTCAAGCAGAATCAGCCGATAGGCAGGGAGGTCTGGTCGAAAGATCAGGCCAGGGATTATTTCCTCGAGCGCCGGCAGATGCTTAAGGTGGAGCTGCTGGAAGAGAAAGTCAGCGGTGACGAGGTTTCGGTTTTTAAACAGGGCGATTTTGTCGATCTGTGCCGCGGTCCCCATCTGCCCTCGACCGGATTGCTGAAGCATTTCAAGCTGCTCAGTGTGGCCGCCGCTTACTGGAAGGGCGATGAAAAGAGTCATTCCCTGCAGCGGATATACGGGACGGTTTTTGCCGATGCCGAGGCCTTGAACGAGCACCTGCGATTTCTGAAGGAAGCCCGTGAGTGCGATCACCGACTGCTGGGCAAAACCCTGGATCTTTTCTCGCTACAGGAAGAAGCGGGCCCGGGGCTGGTATACTGGCATCCGCGCGGGGCGCGCATGCGCCACGTAATTGAGTCCTATTGGAAACAGCGGCACTATGAAGGCGGGTACGAACTTCTTTTTACTCCTCATATCGGCCGCGAGTGGCTGTGGCAGACCTCCGGCCATTTGGATTTTTACAAGGACTCTATGTATGCCCCCATGGCCATAGATGACCTGAATTACTACCTGAAGCCCATGAATTGTCCATTCCATATCATGGTCTACAAGTCCCGGCAGCGCTCCTACCGCGACTTGCCCCTGCGCTGGGCCGAACTGGGGACAGTTTACCGCTATGAACGCAGCGGCACGCTGCATGGACTTTTACGAGTACGCGGCTTCACCCAGGATGACGCTCATATCATCTGCACACCCGAGCAGATCGATGAGGAGATCTTGCGCGTGCTCGATTTCTCGATCGATTTGCTCAAATCTTTCGGTTTCAGTGAATTTAAAATTGAACTTGCGGTCCGCGACCCCCGGATCACCGGCAAGTACGCCGGCAGCGATGAAATGTGGGTCCAGGCCGAAGCGTCCCTGGTCAAGGCCTTGACGGTCCGCCAGCTTCCGTACCAGCGCATGGAGGGCGAAGCTGTTTTTTATGGTCCCAAGATCGACATCAAGATAAAGGATGCCCTGGGCCGCTTCTGGCAATGCACCACCATCCAGTTCGATTTCAACATGTCGGCACGCTTTGCCATGAAATATATTGGCGCCGACGGCGCCGCCCACCAGCCTTACATGGTGCACCGGGCCTTGCTCGGTTCCCTGGAGCGTTTTTTTGGAGTGTTGATTGAACATTACCGGGGGTTTTTCCCGCTTTGGCTGGCTCCGGTGCAGGCCCTTATCGCTCCGCTCAATGACGATTGCCTGCCTTATGCTCGCGGCGTGCTCGAAAAACTGCGTGGCGGCGGCTTGCGGGTTGAACTCGATGAGCGTGCTGAAGGGGTCAACCGCAAGATACGTGACGCTGAAATGCAGAAAATTCCATATATCATCGTACTCGGTGCCCAGGAACAGAAGGAGGCGAACATTTCTTACCGCATTCATAAAAAAGGAGATCAAGGCAAGATAAACTTGTCCGAATTCATGCAAAAAATTAAAATTAAAATCGAGGAAAAGAGTTTAAATTATGAGATACAATAAACCCATCCCTAATAAGAAAAGGAATCCGCACCGGATCAACGAAGAGATCCCGGCCAAGGAAGTCCGTTTAATCGATGAGGAAAAGACCCAGGTCGGTATTATTCCCATTGCGCAGGCCCTGGAGATTGCCAGGGAAAAAGATCTGGACCTGGTCGAGATCTCCCCGGAAGCCAAGCCGCCGGTCTGCCGTATCCTGGATTACGGAAAATTTCTTTATTCACTTCAGAAAAAAGCCCATGAAGCCCAGCGCCATCAACGCAAGGTTCTGGTCAAGGAGATCAAGTTCACACCGGTGATCGGTGAGCACGACGTTGAAGTCAAACTGAAAAAGATCAGGGAATTCCTGGCCGAGGGCAACAAGGTCAAGGTGACGGTCTGGCTGAAAGGCCGCCAGAAAAGAAAACCGGAAATGCTCGAAGTGATGGTCAATCGCATCATGGAAATTTTAAAAGAAATGGCGGAGATCGAATCGCCTCCCAAGCGGGAGGGTTTTTTCTGTCATATCATGATTGGAGCGAAAAAAGGAGGCAAGGATGCCAAAATTAAAAACCCATAAAGGTGCCAGCAAGCGGTTAAGAGTGACCGCTTCTGGGAAAATCAAACGCAGCAAAGCTTTCGGATCACATTTACTGACCAAGAAGAGTTCCAAGCGTAAACGCAACCTGAAGCAATCTACACTGGTGGTTAAATCGGAATTCAAAAAAATGAAAGAACTGTTGCCGTATTCAAAATAGGAGGACATTATGCCGCGAGTTACCAGAGGAAACAAAAAACTTTTACGCCGCAAAAAAATACTGGTCATGGCCAAGGGATTTTGGGGCGCCAAACGCAAGAATTATCGTTCGGCCAAGGAATCGGTGGAACGGGCAATGGTCTATGCTTACCGCGACCGGCGCAACCGCAAGCGGGATTTCCGCACCCTGTGGAATGTTCGCATCAATGCGGCTATCCGTGAATTTGACATGAGTTACTCGGTGTTCATCTGCAAATTGAAAAAAGCCAATATTCAGTTGAACCGTAAAATGCTGGCCAATCTGGCTGCCACTGAACCCGAAACGTTCAAATCCATTGTCGAAAAAGCCAAGTCAGTGGTATGATCGATGAACTTACAAAAGAGATTGAAGGAGTCCGACGGTCTTTTTTAAATGAAATAGAGCAAATTCAATCTCCCGAAAAGTTGGCCGCCCTGAAGGAGCGGTTCCTTAGCCGCAAAAAGGGGATTGTCGGCCAGCAGCTTCTGAAACTCCGCGATTGCACAACTGCGGAAAAACCTGTTGCCGGGCAACTCATCAATCAGCTCAAGCTGTTCATTGAGACCGAGTTGGCCGGGACAGAGGAAAAGATCGGCGCCCGCCCAAGCACGCAAGAGCAATGGAGCGACTGCTCCCTGCCCGCTTCTGATCTGCCTATCGGCCGTTTTCATTTGATCG
Source organism: Chrysiogenales bacterium (assembly GCA_004525465.1). GTDB lineage: Bacteria > Acidobacteriota > Aminicenantia > UBA2199 > UBA2199 > UBA2199. The sequence goes on from SPCN01000095.1 coordinate 5,535, forward strand.
CCGAAATCCAGCGCCAGATCGAGGAACTATTCCTCAATCTCGGCTACGAGATCGCTTACGGACCGGAAGTCGAGCTGGAAGAATACAATTTCACCGCCCTGAATATCCCGGAATTCCATCCGGCCCGCGACGAGCAGGACACTTTTTTCCTGGACGGTTTTGATAACACGGTGCTGCGCACCCACACCTCTCCGATGCAGGTACGCTACATGCTCGCTCAGCGGCCGCCGCTCAAGATCATCTCTCCGGGCAAAGCGTTCCGCAAGGACGATCCCGATGCCACCCACTCCCCGTGTTTTCACCAGGTGGAAGGCCTGCTGGTGGACCGCGGCGTCAATTTTTCCCACTTGAAAGGGACGCTGGAAGTTTTTTGCCGATCATTTTTCGGCCCCGACGTGAACCTGCGCTTCCGTCCGGGTTATTTTCCATTCACCGAACCGTCGGCCGAAGTTGACATCAGCTGCTTCATGTGTTCCGGCCGCCAACCCGATTGCAAAGTCTGCAAGGGCAGCGGTTGGCTGGAAATTCTGGGCAGCGGCATGGTCCATCCCCAGGTACTGCGCAACTGCGGCATCGATCCCGAGATCCATTCCGGGTTCGCTTTTGGCATGGGCATCGAACGGGTGGCCATGATCAAGTTCGGTGTTCCCGACCTGCGCCTGCTGTATGAAAACGATCTGCGCCTGCTGGGTCAGTTCGGGTGAAACATGAAGATCAACATCGCTTACCTGAAGAAGTTCGTCGCCTTTGAACTGGAGGACGCTGCCCTGAAGGAACTCCTGGCCGGCATCGGCCTGGAAGTGGCCGAGTCACAGGTAATCGAAGGCCAAACTGTTTTTGAAATCGAGATCACCCCCAACCGGCCCGATTGGCTTTCCCATTACGGCGTGGCCCGGGAAATCGCCGCCAAGAACGGGCAAGAACCATTTGTGCCTATGACGGTCGACGCAGTGGCCCTGGTCGGAGGCGAAAAAGGGTTTGCCATCACAATCGAGGACGCCTCGGATTGCTGGCGTTATTCCGGTGCCATCGTCCGTGATGTACGAGTGGGAGAGTCTGATCCGGCGGTGCAAAAGCTGCTGATCAGCCTGGGATTGCGACCAATCAACAACATCGTTGATGTTTCCAACCTGGTGATGATGACCTGCGGACAGCCGCTGCATATTTTTGACCTGGAGCAGCTGCAGGGGGAGCAGATCCGCATCCGCCGCGCCAAAAAGAATGAGAAGATCCGCTTGCTGGATGAACGCGAAGTTGCCCTGAACGAGAATTTTCTCCTGATCGCCGATGCTTCGCGGCCTCTGGCCCTGGCCGGCATTATGGGCGGTCTGGAATCGGGCATCAGCCTCCGCACCCGCCATATTTTTATCGAAAGTGCCTGTTTCAATCCGCTGGTCATACGCCGCGCTTCGCGCCTTCTTGGTTTTAAAACAGACGCCAGCTACCGCTTTGAAAGGGGTATGGATGTGGAGGCCACCATCCCGGCTTTAAAGATGGCCTTGCTCCTGCTCGGCCAAACGCAGCCCCCTTCCTATTTTCAAGATGTCTATCCCCGGCCCCTGCTTCCCACGGTGGTCCCTTTGGACAAAGATTACCCCAGCCGGCTGACCGGTATCAATATTGAACCGGAAACCAGTTCGGCCATTTTGCAGCGCCTGGGTTTTCAACTGCAGGACCAGGGCAGCCGCTGGCAGGTGCAGGTGCCCAGCCATCGCGTCGACGTATCCTGCAAAGAGGACCTTGTCGAGGAGATCATTCGCATCCACGGCTACGAGCACCTGCAGGCGCAGATGCCGCTGTCGGCCAATCCGATTTTGCGCATCGATCGCGAGCGGGAGATTGTACAGCGCTTGAAGAACCAACTGGCCGCCAGTGGTTTCCACGAAGTGATCAATTACGTTTTTCAGAGTCCGGAAGAAAACGCGCTGTACGACCCGCAGCTGCCGGCCCTGGCCCTGAAGAATCCTTTGGGGAAAGATTTTTCCGTGATGAAGAATTCCCTGCTGGCCGGCATGCTGAAGAATACGGCTTTCAACGCCAACCAGTACTGGGAAAGGATCGCCCTTTTTGAAATCGGCAATGTATTCGGCCAGCACGAGGGCAGGATCCTGGAAGAAAAAAAACTGGTCATCAGTGCCTATGGCCTGAAGCAGAAAAAGGATTGGCGCAGCCGGGAAGAGGCATTCGATTTTTCTTATTTCAAATCCCTGCTGGCCATGCTCGGCAGGCTCATGCGCCTGGACTTCGCTTTTAAAAAGCAAGCGCACCCGGCTTATATCGACACCTGCAGCTTCGCCATTGAAATTGCCGGCCGGCCGTGCGCTCGGCTTGGGGAAGTGGCCCCTGAGTTCTGCCGCTATTACAAACTGGAGCGGCCGGTTTTTGCTGCCGAGATCGATCTGCAGGCTTTGGTCGCGGCAGTAGGTGAAAAGCGCTTCAGCGGCACGAATCGTTTTCCGGCCGTGCGCCGCGATTTCA